>NZ_QSHS01000006.1:0-21721 GCF_003467795.1 Collinsella sp. AM36-4AA | reverse complement strand
TTGCCGCGGAGTTGTTCTGGCCCAGGCCGTTTTGATAGGCGCGCTCTTCTTCGTACAGGCGGCCGAGCGTGGGGGCATCGACGTTCTCGGCAAAGACCGAGAACTTGCCGGCGCGCAGCTGCGGATCGATCATAAAGCGCACGAGGGGCTCGCCGACAAAGACATAGCGGCGCTTTTCGGCCTGCGCTTTCACAAACTCGCGGACCTCGCGCGAAAGCTCGGGGTAGAACGGGGCGAGCATGGGATCGTCGTCGGCGGCGATCAGGATGGTATAGAGTGCCGGCGCCGTGTTGACGCCGTTAATCACCAGAGTCTGATCCTCCATGTCGCGAGCGGCCTGCTTGGCAAGCTTCTTAAAGGAGAACGGGGCACGGGTGGCACCGAAGATGCCGGCCACGTGGTCCTCGAAGATGTTCAGGAAGTTCACGAAAGATCACTCTCCGTATAGGTTCTTTGGTATCCGAGCAAATATAGGCATATCCCAACGATTATAGAGGATAGGGTTCCCGCAACCGCCGCCTTGGCGACGACCGCGGCTGCAAGGCTGGCAATTTCCATATGGTGTGCAAGACAGGACGCCGCTGCGCAGCCGATGCCGGTGACAGCGATGGCGGCGATTGCGGTAAGGTTTGAGCCCTGATCGGCATGCTTGGCATGGGCATTGAGCAGCGCAGATGACGCCGCGGCAGTAGCCGCTACCAGCACAAAGGCAGCCCAAAGGAGTGGGTCTCCCAGCGCTGCGGCAACGTTACCGAGCCCCAGCACGCCTCCGGCTGAAAGCGCGACCGCGGCCAGACGGGCAAAAAGTGCGCCCATGCCCGTTGCCGCGGCGGCGCTTGCCGGGCCGAGCCAAAATGACGCGACGCCGGCGGTGACCCCAGCTGCCAGGAAGGTATTGCCGGTCAGACAGCCAAGCGCGAGTGCACAGGTGAGTGCGGCGCTCGCGGCAGCCTCGGTGCGACCCCAGGCGATCCACCAACCGGACATGGCGGCGGCAAAGATCACCGCGACGGGCAACATCGACAGGATGCCCTGTGCCTGCATGGTGGCGTTGGCCATGAGCACCAAAAAGCCCACAGCCGAGATGGCCGAGCCAATCTGGGGGGCCAGGCCAGCTGCCGCTCCGATCGCGATAGCCGCAATGACCAGGCCGGGAAGCGCCGCGACCCCGGCCGTTTGCATCAGCAAAAAGCTAAAGGCGCCGCACGTTAGCGCCGAGATAGCGTGCATGGTGTAGTCGCGCGCATGGCTCCAGCGCGTGCCCGCCCAGCCGAGCGCGGGGTCGACCTCGATGGCGTCGTCCTCGTAGTACGACGGCTCGATATCGTCGAGCTCCTGCTCGTCATCCGAAAGCTCGCCAACCATTTGCTCCAGACTGCGACGGCCCTCGCGCACGCTGCCCAGACCGGCAAGGAGTTGGTCGCAAAATGCCTCGATGCTGTTGGGGCGGTCCTGCGGCATGGGGGAGAGCGCGCTCATGAGCGCGGCCTCGGCTCCCGGGGGAAAGTGTGGTATCAGCTCGCTGGGATAGGTGGCGCCGCCGATGATGCGGTCGAGCGAGTCGGCGGGCGTGGCCGCCATAAAGGGAGCGCTGCCGCACAAGCCCTCATAGATAACGCAGGCAAGGGCAAAGACATCGGCGCGTTCGTCGACCGTGCCGGTCTCGATATCGAGCTGCTCGGGCGGCATGTAGCCGATGGTGCCGCCGCGCGAACCGCCAAAGCCACCGGCGGACGACAGTCGCGCCATGCCAAAGTCGGTGAGCTTTACATTGCCCGAGTGGTCGATGAGCACGTTGGCGGGTTTAATGTCCAGGTGGAGTACGCCATTACTATGGGCGAAGGTGAGCGCCTGGCCCAGGGCATCGGCAATGGCCGCGGCCTCGTCAAAGGTAAGTGAGTGGCCGTCCACGCGATGCAAAAACTCGGCCAGCGACATGCCATCGACATATTCCATAACCAGGTAGGCATAGGCTGTGTCGTGCGTAAAGTCGATGACCTGCACGATGTTGGGATGTTGAAGCATGGCGGCAGTGTGCGCCTCGCGCAGGACATCCATGATGTCGCTAGCGGGCATGCCGGCACCGTTGATAAGGGGGATGCGTTTAATGGCGACGCGGCGGCGCAGGTGCGTGTCACGGCAGATCTCGATGGAGCCAAAACCGCCGGTCGCAAGTGTCTCGAGCGGCTGGTACCGCTTGAGCAGCTCGCGAGAGCTGGTGCCCTCCAAAGGAACGTCCGGCGAGAACCGGGCGGTATGTTGCGAGAAAAGCGGCATGGCCAACCCTCGTGCGTTTAAAGTTCGTTTGCGAGCGGCGGGCGCGGAGCCGAGCCGTTCGCGGTGGCATAGATGCTGCTAGTGTAGCACGCTCGGGCAGATGGCGAGGATAGCGGGATGCGAGGTGGCCCGATCGATTCGGCCCGTTTCGGCTCGTTTGGAAAGCGCATCTCAGTTTTCAGCCAAATTATGGGATGCGCTTTCCAAATGGGGTGGGCTGCGGAAACTGCATCCCAGAATATTGCCCTGGAACGGGATGCGCTTTCCGAACCGGCGTCCAAAAGGAAACCGCATCCCGCTTTGATGTGGGGACTGCGAACAAAAGCCGGACCGTGATCTGGCGCGGATTGGAGTTCGCCTGAATCATTGATGCTGGCTGGTGTGAGAACAGAGATAAACGAGCGGCTCGAGCGATATAATGACACGCTATGGAGGCCGTATGCTCTTTTCCCGCCGTTCTGCTACATTTGCCTGCGCCATTGCGCTTGTCGTAATGGCGGTCACCCCTTATCACCGGTTTTCATCTTCAATCGGCCTAGCGTCAGGTGCAATGACCTGGCTCGTTATCCTGGGCGCATGCCTCGCGGCGTTTGTTCATGGTGCTGCGCTATGCAAGGGGGGAATGAGAAGGCCGAGGCATCTCGGTGCCATCGGTGTTTTCCTTGGTGTTATTGCAACGGTTCCCGAATGGGCCGACCTGGCTTTCTATGCTCGCGGAGACTCTATTCCAATCGTGTTTGCACCGATTTGGTTGTTACATGGCGTTTCGTGTGTCTCGTGCTTTGTTGGGTCGCTGCTTCTCTCATATGTTATTTGGGGCACGGCGGACTCTCCTTTGACGCAGAGGTCGACACGGACTGACGAAAGGGAAACTCGTCACCCGCAGGACGCGATTTTTACAGAAACAATAGCCGTCATGTCTTGCCTGCTGTTTTGCTGTCGAGTTTCATGGAGAGTCGTTCCCGAGCCATGGGGGATGCACCCTGTAACGGCCGCGTCAATTGGCCTTGCGCTTTTAATTCCGTTGGTCTATCTCGCATTGACTGTGGCCCCGCCGTTTTGCCGCCCTCGTGCCTTTGGCCATGGGCGGCGCGACGTGTTTGCCTGTTCTGTGCTCGTAGCAGTTCCTATTGGTCTTATTCCGGCTGTTGAGGCGGCATACTTCGCAAGCGATGCCGTGGTCATTGCATTGCTGGCGATGGGGTCCGTTATCGCTGCTGCCTTCGTATGCATGTTGCTAAGGGGGAAACGGGACAACAATTCGGATATCGCCTGTGCGTCCGACACATTCGATGCGGGGGTGTTTTCCCCTGCCCTGTCGCCTAGAGAAGAGCAGTTTGTTCGACTGCTGCTCAAAGGGAAAACGCCGGCGGAAATTGCCAAGGAGACGGATACGAAGCCATCGACGGTGAGAACAACGCTTCACCGAGCATACGGGAAGGCGTCGGTTGCGGGCTCACGCGAGCTCGTGGCGCTGTTTGCGGGTGAGGGCGATACTGTAGGGCATGAGCTACCGCAGCGGCATGCTGACGATATAGTGGCATCAGCTCGAACGCGCCGGCTGTTTCGATACCTGCTCACATTATTCTTTATCCTCCTTGCGGCGGGGCCCTTGGTAATGGCGGATAGCGATTGGGGGTCCGGTGTTTCGCGGGCTGTCGCCTTTTCCCTCTTAAGCTACGCATTGGGTCTCGGACTGCTTCTGTCGCTACGCTACGCGGGTGGAAAAGCGAATCGTGGCGCTGCGCTGGATAGAGCGGGTGAAGCGATTTGGCTCGGAAGCCCGTACGTATGGGCGGTGCTATCTGCTGTGGAATGGTCTTTTATCTATATCGCGGCATTGATGTGCATACGCGTTCCGTTGATGGCTGTGCCGGTCCTGTTTTGCGGCGTGGCGTCTACGGCTTCGCTCGCTGTTGGGCTGCGTCCGTTTAAGGTGCATGCCCATGCTCGGGCTATCGTGCCGTTGGTGTCAATGGGCATGGTTGCCTTAATCTATGCGGTCGCTAGGGGGCGAATCCATGGACTTGCGGTGCTGACGGGGGTGCTGCTCACATATATAGTGATGCGAAGCTGTCCGCAGCGCAAAATGCTTGGGATATGGATGCTTTGCTTCGGGGCGACGGCTCCTGTTTGGGCTGTCTTGCTCAATATGGTGCAGGATCTGACGGTTTTCGAGCCGTTGTTCCTCGCGTCGTTGTTGGGGCAAAGTTCGGCTGTCAATGTCGTCGTGGCAACGGTGATTGTTTGCTGGTCTGTGCCCATGTTCGTTACGCACATCGCGCTCGCCCGCTCGGTTGAGGACGAGAAGGCCGTCTTGGAGTACCGGGCGAACGGGTCCACCGAAACGGCCCGCGTGCGCCAGCTGGCCCTGCTTACGTCGCGCTCCCTTTCTGATGTTCAGTCGCAAATTTTGCTGATGACGGCAGAGGGAGCAACGACAAAGGCCATTGCGGAGGATGTCGGTTACGCTGCATCTACGGTGCAAGCGCTGCGGTCTGCATCTTACCGCCAGTTGAAGATCAAGAATAAGGCGGAGCTAATTTTATTGTTATCGCAGGTAAATAACGTGTAAACGCCTGAGCAATCAACTCAATAGCGGGTGTTTACAGACATCTTTCTCTATTCATGCGAAGGTTGCCGTGCGTCGACGCATTGTTAACCGCTTTTGATTGGAGAAGGCCATGATTAAGCCAAGGAGCGCTATTGCTCGAATCGGAGTCGGCTTGGTGATTGCAGCTGGTCTGTCCCTAGGGGTTCCCGCTGCATCGTTTGCACAAGAGGAGTTTGACACCTCTCAGGTTTCCAGCATTACTCAAAACGCCGATACGGGAATTACGACCTGTACGAACAATGCCGATAAGGCATTTAGTTTTCAATGTGCCGGGACGAGTGCAACTGGCTACCGTCAAAAGGATGATTCCTCATCGCTCTATCTGGATATCCAGGGCCATACGGGAAATCCGCTTCGGTTATATACAGACGGTGCGTATAACACAAGCGGTAGCGGCAGCATGAATTGTACTCAGGGAACGTATCGTTCGAATCACAAGGGACAGTGGGAAATGTATAACCTCGTCCGTGAGAACGGGCGATCTGCGGCGCGACTGACTGCATGGGCGGAGTCTGGCTACGGCACTGTTATTGGCGTATGGAGCCCCGACTGCGTCGGGCATTTCCACAAGCTTCCCGCATAGTTGTTTGAAATGGCTCCCTTCCGGCTTTCTGGGTCGGAAGGGGGAGGAGGACGTATGAACCAAAAGCTCGCAAGATACGAACTGTCGAAAACGATTAGACGTCCAGCTTTTATCCTTGCTCTCTTGATTGCGGTCGCAGTTGCAATAGCTGCCGCGCTGGAGCCGTGGGCAAATTTGGAAAAAGAGCGCCACAACCTTCTTTCTTTTGGTTACGGCGTTGGCGTGCAAGCCGAAAATTATCTCGGTCAAACACGTGAAAGCAGCTTCGGTAACTGGATTGTTGTGAGCGCGAACGCGCCACTGTCTGCGTCGGTGTTTTTCTATGCACTGCCCCTGCTTGCAATGTTGGCTGGATCTTGGTCGTGTCTCTTTGAGCGTTTGAGTGGTTATGACATGCAGATATGCACGCGCGTTTCCAGAAAGGCGTACGTGAACGTAAAGATGCTGTCTGCTTTCCTCTCCGCGTTTACAGTGACTGCCATTCCTCTGCTCGTCAATTTCCTGATCGTCTCGATGCTTTTTCCTGCGTATCTTCCTCGGGTCGATGAGTCGACTTACGTAGGACTTTACCTGCATAGCTACTTCTCCGGTCTATTTTATTCGCATCCTTTGTCATATGTGCTCGCATACACGCTGTTCGATGCTGTCACGCTCGGGACTTTATCCATGGCTGTAACTGGCTTCTCAATTTTGTTTCGTAGCAGAATCAAAGCGATAATTGTCCCGTATCTGCTAATGGTTGCGTGGCATTTTGCAAATGGCTGGATCTTCGGCGTAATGGCTTGTGTGGGGTTTAACTGCAATATCCTCAACAGCATCAGGTCGGAATCGCTGAATAACTGGCCAGACATTCGAGCCGGTTTTGCGGAAATCATATTATTGACCCTTGCTTCGTTGGCTTTTTCTGGGGCGTGGAAAAGACGCGAGGTGGTCTGATGCTGTTTAGGCTGGTCGCCGCGGACCTGAGGACCGTTTTGAAGAAGAACATCATCACTTTTATTGCAATTGCGGCAGTGACCGTTGCGAACTTGGTGTACGCCTACGGATTGTCTTCTGTGTATGGGGTTAGAACGGATATCTTGGGGTTTGCGGATAATCTTGCGCTCGTGTTTGCCGGATCTGCTCCGTTTGAGCCTAGGCCCGGGGTCATGTTTGTGCCTCCGCTAGGATGGCTATTTCTCATTCTGCTTATTCTCTATACAACACTCGACTATCCGACCGAATCGTTGCACGGGTTTGGTTTGCAAGCGCTTGTTCGATGCCGGGCAAGAACCCTTTGGTGGGTCTCGCGTTTTATCTTGGTGGCGGCAGTAACGGCATTTTCACTGCTCGTGGTGGTTTGCTCTGTTGTGATTTGGAGCTTGGTGGTGAGCTCCTCGTTCAGCGCGGTCATTCATGGTGAGTCGCTTCAACTGGCTAATTTGGCGCCGTGGTTTCTCAAAGCTGCCGAGGCAGATGCGCTGCCGTTTTTCATAGGTCTCTTATTTGCTTTTGAGGCGCTTGCGTTTGCGCAGGCAGCGGTTGGGTTTGTGCTTGGGTCGTCAGTCTCGTTTGTGGTTTTAATGAGCTACCTGATCTGCTCGGCATATGCACGACATTGGGCGCTATTGGGTAACGCCTTGATGCTGTTGCGCTGGGGTGGAATTGTCAAAGAGGGAATCGCGGCGGGCTCGAGTGTCTTGTCATCAATTGGGCTTATGTCGTTATGCCTATCGTTGGGTGGACTGTGGTTTCGAAGGGCCGACCTTATAGAAAAGGGGGACAAGATATGAGTGTGATCGTAAGGGGCGTATCGAAGCGCATGGGTAAAAACGATGTCCTGCGCAACGTGTCCATCGAGGTTGACCCTGGGACTGTGGTCGGGCTTCAGGGGATAAACGGTTCGGGTAAGACCATGCTCATGCGAGCGGTTTGCGGGTTGATCAAGCCTACCGAAGGCGAAATCTCTATCGATGGCCAAAGGCTTGGGGCGGACATCTCGTTCCCGCCGAGTCTGGGGATGTTGATCGAGGCGCCTTCCTTTTTGGGATATCTGTCTGGCTACGACAATCTGAAGCTCATCGCTCAGATCAAGGGCGTTGCCACCCCCGAGGACATTCGCTCTGCCCTGCGGCTCGTGGGGCTCGATGCAGACGAAAAAAAGAAGTTCCGAGCATACTCGCTTGGGATGAAGCAGCGTCTGGGGATAGCTGCGGCAATTATGGAGAAGCCGAAGCTGCTTGTTCTCGATGAGCCAACGAATGCCCTCGACGAAGCGGGCGTTGAAATGCTCAAGCGCGTTGTGGCGATGGCGGCATCAACGGGTCGTGAGGTCCTTCTGTCCAGCCATGACGGAGAGGTGCTCGAGGAACTGGCCGATCGGGTTTACTGCATGCGCGACGGTGCCGTTGTGAAAGTTCGGGAAAGGTCGTGAGCGCGATGAAGAAGACCCTGTGGACGAGAAGATCGGCGCTCGCGCTTTTTTGCTGTGCTGCTGCCGGCCTTGCGGGCATGAGGGTGAGCGTCGTTAACGGGAACCGGACGGTCATTCCTGAGAAATATTACGCGGAGGGCGAATGGCTCTCGATGGATGGAGCGTTTCTGGGGTCGAAGGATGTGGTGACTGATGGGTATTCGTTTTGCATAGACGGGGCAGAGTTGCTCACGCCGCGCGAGTATCTCAAACGAGCACATGACGATTATTCAAAATATGGCACCGTGGATACGAAAACGAGACTGAAGGATGCCGACATCACGTGCGTTATCGCCGTAAAGATGCGTGTCAGAAATAGGGATAATATCGACGGTGGAATCAAAGCGTATGTTTGGCATCTGGTTCCGGAGTCTGCGCCAAACTATGATTTTGTAGTCAATACCGATCTGATAACGCAAGCCATGCCGGTCCTTGGCGGCTCTGCTGCGTTTGCCGTGGAGGTTGGGGCAGAAAACGAGTTGCTCGTCCCATTTATGATGCAGAACACCAACGACTATTTCGAAGGTTACGAGACCGTCCGTTTTGAGAAAGCATTTCCCGGGACTTACACGATGAAGATGACCGATCTGCCGGAGCGGAGGCTCTTAAGGTTTGAAGTGAAATAGCTCGAGAGCAAGGCAAAACGGGTCCATTGGCGGTACGCGCGCCCGATTCCAGGCGCCCCGGCCCGGAATCGGGCGCGGGACGAGGCGCCTTCGGTGTCGGCCGGCCTACCGCTTCTTCTTGCTCTTCTTCTGCTTGCGCTGCTTGCCCTTGGTCTCCTGGGGCTTGTCGCCCTGTTTTGCTTCGGCAGCGGCCTTTTCTGCCTTCATCTTCTTGCGTTTGGTCTCGATGCGGAGTTTTTTGTTGATGCGCGCCTTAAGGAAGGGACCGAACTGCTCGGCATCGCCGCGGACAAAGGTGTCCTTAGGGATCGTCACGCCCTGGTCGGCGAACATGGCCACAAAGATGCGCTCGCCGTCGAGCACGTGGTCGAGCTTTTCAAACGGGAAGAACTGCGACTTGCCGCTCGTGCCCCAAACCATCAGGCCGTCCTCGTTGGCGGCGACGCGGCGATAGCGGCCACCCATGGACTCGTCGGCCTCAACGGCGTCGATAAAGTCGCGGGCGAGGGTGTGGTGCAGGTTTTTGCTCCACCAGGCCAAAAAGGCGCCGAATACGATCAAGACGACGCCAAACTTGATCCAGTTGCCGCCGGCCACCAGCATGCCGATGCCGATGAGCGCGGCAATTGCCGCGGCGACATACAGCGAGCCGCGACGCCTGGGCGAGGCGACCAGGCGGGCGAAGTCGGTGACGAGGTCGTTTTCGTATTGGTACTCGTTGAGGTACAGGATGCCGTCGTCGGCTGCGGCCTGCTCCTCGAGCGCGACCTCGACCTGGTCGGCTGCTTCGGAGGGAACGAGGTTGCTCTCTGCGTCTGCCATGCTCTTTGGACTCCTATCGCGGCGGGCTCGCCGTACGGGTTATTATGGAATGCAGTATGCCGTGCGACCGCATGGCCGCCGCGGCAACAAGACTCAGTATACCCGGGGGAGCACCCATGGAATCGTTGTACCGAAAGTATCGCCCGCTCACCTTTGACTCCGTGGTGGGCCAGCAGCATATCGTCTCGACGCTCGAGCACGCCATCACCGAGGGGCGCCTGTCCCACGCCTACCTGTTCTGCGGACCGCGCGGCACGGGCAAGACCACCATGGCGCGCATTCTGGCCAAGGCGCTGCTGTGCCGCAATGCCGAGGCGGCGCGCGCCGAGGGTGCAAGCGGCTGCATGCCCGACGGTACTTGCGAGGAGTGCGAGCTCATTGCCGAGGGTAACCACCCCGATGTCTACGAGCTCGATGCCGCCTCCCGCACGGGCGTGGACAATGTGCGCGAGGAAATCATCAACTCCGTCAACTTTGCCCCGGTGCGCGGCAAGTACAAGATCTATATCATCGACGAGGTCCACATGCTCACGACGGCGGCGTTCAACGCGCTGCTCAAGACGCTCGAGGAGCCGCCGGCACACGTGATCTTTGTGCTGTGCACCACCGACCCGCAAAAGATTCTGGAGACCATCCTCTCGCGCTGCCAGCGTTTCGATTTCCATCGCATCGGCAACGAGGATATCGAGCGTCGCCTGGCATACGTGTGCGAGCAGGAGGGCTTCGATTACGACGATGAGGCGCTGGCTATCGTGGCGCGCCATGCCAAGGGCGGTATGCGCGACGCGTTGTCCACGCTGGAGCAGCTGAGCGTCTTTGGCAACGGTTCTGTGCATGCGGACGACGCCCGCTCGCTTTTAGGCGAGGTTTCGGACCAGATTCTGGGCGAGTTTTCCCGCGCCATTGCCGATCGCGATGTTGCCGAGCTCTATGGACTGATCCGTGCGCAGGTCGAGGAAGGAAACGACCTGCTGGAGCTGACGCGCGACCTGGTGGCGCATGTGCGTGACGTGTACGTTGCCTGCGTTGCCGGTGCCCGTGCCGAGCTGTTTGAGGGCGGCTCCGAGCAGGCCGAGGCGCTTGCTGCCGAGGCCGCTGCCTTTGGCGAGCATCCTGCCGACCGCCTGGCCCGTGTGCTGACGGTGCTCGACGATGCCGCACTGGAGATGAGGGGCGCGAGCGACGTGCGCCTGGTGCTCGAGATCGCCTGCACGCGCCTGGCACGTCCCGAGGCCGATTTAACGATTGAGGCATTGGCCGAGCGCGTGGCCCGCTTGGAGGCCATGGTTGCCAACGGCGCCGTGCCGGCGAGCGTGGCTGCTGCTCAGGCCGCCGCGCCTGCAGCATCCGTACCCGCTGCTGCCCAACAGCCGACGCTAATTTCGGGCGCTCGTGCTGCCGCTCCGGCGGCATCCGCTGCCCCCGCTGCTACGTCCGCGCGCCAGGGCGGTATGCCTTGGGACCGTGGTGCTGCTGTTCCGGCTGCCCAGCCTGCGTCCCGTTCTGCGTCCGTGTCAGCTTCCAAGCCTGCAGCGCCTGCACCTCAGCCTGCGCCGACTCCGACGCCTCAGCCCGTTGCGGCTCCCGCGCCTGCCACCGCTCCGGCACCTAAGCCCCAGTCCAACAATGCCGCCCAGGTTGCCGCCGCCGGTACTGCCGAGACGCCCGCGGTCGAGGATGCCGGAGAGCTGCAGCGCAAATGGGCCGAGGTTGTCGAGCGTGTCAAGGCGCGTCAGGCTTCCTACGCGGGGCTTTTGCTCAATGCCCGCGCCACGGCTGACGACGGCTCCAGGCTCACGGTCTCGTTCCCCGCGGGCTCGACCTTTGCCATCAAGATGCTTGGACGCGCCGACACGCAGTCGGTGGTCCTGCCGACAGTCAGTGCGGTCTTCGGTCGTCGTACCGTCGACTATGTCCTGGATGGGGGTGGCACGCCGGCTCCTCAACATGAGGAGCATTCTCCATCTGCACGGGCTGCGGTATCTGCGGACCCGCAACCCGTGTCCTCGGCGGCCCCTGCATCCTCGAGCGCCAGCGCGACGCAGCCAAAAGCAGCACCGATAGCGGCGCCGACCCCGTCGGCGCCTAAGCCCGTCATGGCCAAACCGGCTGCTCCGACACCCGCGCCCAAGCCTGCCTCGCCCGCGCCCAAGTCGTCTGACCTGGGCAAAGCCCCCTGGCTGCGCTCCGACAACCCCGCCGGCGCTCCTGCCACGGGCAAGCTCCCGACCGAGCCCGCGCCCCGAGCGCCCGAGCGCGCGTCCGCTCCCAAGGCTCAGCCCGCCGCGCCGTCTGCGCCATGGGAATCCGAGCAGGTTCCCTACGACGATGCCATGGTTGTCGGTTTTGTTGCCGATGCTGGTGGGGACGATCTGCCTCCGTTCGACGTGCCGGGTGCGGCGTCCGCGCCCAAGTCCGCTGCAACTGCCCCCAAAGAGGAGGACGCTCCTGCAGCTCCCTGGGAGTCCAACTCCGGTGCGGGCGGCCCCTTCGGCCATCAGGGTGCAGCCCCGAGCATCCCGCAGACCGAGGACGAGGCCAAAGCCCTCATCCGCAGCGTCTTCGGCCAGTCCACCATCTTCAAGCCGGTGGAGTAGCTGCGCAGGCGGGTATACTGCTCAAGAAGAGAACCCCTTGCCCGGGCGCATCTGTATTTCGGACATGTGCAACGTGGTGCCGCGTATATCGCATTCGAGCAGACAGGCGCGTGACGGTCGGCCTAGGATGCTGAGGTCGATACGATACGTCGCATGGCTGTCCGTGTACTCGACTTGCTCGGCGTTGACGGTTGCTCCGATTGTAAATAAAGAGCCCAGTTCGGCATCGACAATCTTGGAGTCCTTTATCTTGACCTTGAACTCTTGGTAGAGGGACGGGCTGTTGTAGTAAATGGTTCGGGTTCCGTCGGTGCATTCATCGGTCGTCTCCCATTTGACGACGGGCTGGTCCGAGCTGGCTATCAGCAGTTCTGCTCCAAAAGCTATGGCATGGGTGATGATAACCAGTAATACCCAGACGACAAAGAGATAGAGAACCACATATGCAACGGGGTGTTTTGAGCGGATGTTTTGGAGTACGGCTGGGACATTCACGAGGGCACCTCCAAATCGTCATCTATGACAATCAAATTATACCCAGCCGCCATGCGTGCCGCCTCGAGCAGCGGCTCGGCATTTTGCCATGTAGCCTTGTAGCCCTACGCATAAACTGCCTGGTTCCAGCTCTGCTAGATGTAGCTTGAGATAATTATGCAACCTTGCATAATTCGACCTTGCATAATCTTGGGCGTGCGTCACGCTCAAGGACATGTATATCGACTGAGGTAGCGTGTCCGCCCCGCTTGCTTGCCCCGCGCCGTGGTACGATTTTTGAGTTTGAAAGTCCCGTCGCGCTCCGGCTGCCCTTGCAGCTTGTCGCGCGGCCGCACGTAAAGGAGCCATCATGGCCGGTATGAACATGCAGCAAATGATGAAGCAGGCTCGCAAGATGCAGGAGCAGCTTGCCGCCGCGCAGGAAAACCTTAAGTCCCAGACCGTCGACGCCTCTGCCGGCGGCGGCATGGTCAAGGTGACCGTTAACGGCGAGATGGAGCTCGTCAACCTCACCATCGACCCCGATGCCCTCGATCCCGAGGACGTCGATATGCTGCAGGACATGATCATGGCTGCCGTCAACGAGGCCGTCCGCGGTGTCAACGAGCTCGCCAACAAGCAGATGGGCGCCATCACCGGCGGCCTCAACATCCCGGGCATGCCGTTCTAAGACACGCATATACATGAGTGCCAACCATAGTCTGCAAAAATTGCTCGATGAGCTGGGCCGTCTGCCGGGCATTGGTCCCAAGTCGGCCCAGCGCATCGCCTATTACCTGCTCGAGGCCGATGCCGAGGAGGCGCGCCGCCTGGCCGAGGCTATCCTGGAGGTTAAGCAGGAGGTTCACTTTTGCAGCCGCTGCTTTAACTACGCCACGGCCGACGAGTGCTCCATCTGCCAGGATTCGATGCGCGATACCACTCGCATTTGCGTGGTGGGCGAGCCGCGCGATGTCCAGGCGATTGAGCGCACGGGCAGCTACCACGGTCTCTACCACGTATTGGGCGGCGTGATCAGTCCCATGGACAAGATTGGTCCCGAGCAGTTGCACATTCGTGAGCTGCTGGCACGCTTGGGCCACGAGGACATCCACGAGGTCATCATCGCCACCAACCCCAATATCGAGGGCGAGACCACGGCGAGCTACCTGGCGCGTACCATTAAGCCGCTGGGCGTTGAGGTGTCGCGTCTGGCGAGCGGCCTTCCCGTGGGCGGCGACCTGGAGTATGCCGACGAGCTTACGCTTGGGCGCGCCATCGAGGCCCGTCGCACGATTTAGGTGGCGAGCCTGCTCCTGCCGTATGTCTTCATCGCGACGCACGGGGTAGCCATAATTTCCCCGTGCGACTGTAAGTTTGTTGTGCAACAAAGATGCTTTGTATCCGCTTATCGCATGGATGCTTCCACTCGCATCCTTAATTTGCCCATTCGTTGCGCAACCTTTTGGGTTCGCTGATACACTCAAATATGGATTCGAATGAATGCGCCGCTCCCGAGCGGCGTGTTTTTGTTGGAGGAGAACGCATGCGGCCCGGTGGCACTCAGACAAAGCGCGGCGCCGCGGTGCGCATGCGACGCCGACTGGGCTTGGCGCCGCGGGCGTACGCACTGCTGTCTTGCTCGCTGGTGCTGGTCATAGCTGGCGTTTCTGCCTATGGCATGACCGTGCCGTCCATGATGCAGGCACATGCCGCACGCGAACCGCGCGTGGGGCATGAGGTCAAAAGTGACCTGGGGACCACGACTGGATATGCTTGGGCAAGTGTGGTCGCGCATATTGTGTTTGGCACCGGCGACGCGGACGGCGCCGAGGCCCCGGACAACGAAGTCACGCTTGCCAATGGCAAAACCATCGTGCTCACCAACACCAAGATCATCGATCGGTTGTCCAACAATAGCGTGGCGGCAACGGTGAATAAGGTCGAGCAGCAGAAGGAGCAGGACGCCCAGCAGTCCGGAAAGCCCGGTAGCTCGGATACTTCTGGCTCCGGCTCGGATTCGTCGAGTTCGGGCGGTGGCTCTGGGTCGGGTTCCTCTGCCGGAGGGTCTGGAAACGGCGGCTCGACGGGCGGCAACACTGACAACGATGCAAACTCCGGTGGCCTTTCCGCTGCTGAGGAAGAGAGCATTCACAGCTGGCTTGTGACCAAGTACAACATGCTCGACGGCTATGTTTCTCGTGCCAATGACGTGGTCTCGACCTATAACTCTACGGGAGATCCCAGGCCGTGCGACAGCCTGGTCGGGGAGATGTTTGTCATTCGAGCCGAGTTCGGTCGTCAGACATTCTCGCCCCGGTCAAAGTGGTATCAGCAGTATGCCAATCTGTGGGGCTGTTACACCAACCTATGTCAATGGGTCGGCCATTACGGCGATGATGACGTCGCGCTCGGTAACTTCAACAATAACGTGGCGGCGCTTGCCCTATGATGACCGATCTTGCATCCACCACACCACAATCGCTCGGTCGCGATCCCATGGTCGGCCTGCGCCTGGCGCGTGTCGACGGGTTTGAGCCGGCCATTGCGCTCGGTCAGGGCGAACTGCCTGCCTATCTGCGTCGTTTTACGATACTGTTTGCCGACGATGCCACCATGCGCCGTGGCGGTATCGGCCGCGTGACGCGTGCCGTCAACGCCCAAGGCGAGGCCGTGGCACTCAAGCAGCTCATCTTGCCAACGTGCGATGAGTTTGACGATGCCGCCGCCCATGAGGCGCTGGTCGCCAAGTTCAAAGCGGCGTTTCGCGAGGAATACGAATGCCATCGCGCCCTTTCGGGCCTTAAGGGCTTTCCCCGCCTCTATGGCTGGGGCGAGGTCGACGGTGTGCCTGCAATTGTCATGGAATGGGTCGAGGGCGAGACGCTCGCCCGCTTGCGCTCGCGCTTTGCCGTGGACGATGCCGGCCGCCTATCGCCGCTTGTGGCGGCGCGTCTGGGTCGCGACCTGTTCGATCTGCTCTGCCGTATGAGCCTGGTGGGCGAGGGCTTTGTCCATCGCGATATCTCGCCCGCTAATATTATGGTGCGTACGGCGCGTCTACCGCTTGACCGGCAGCTTGCCGAGGGCACCTTTGACCTGTGCCTGATCGACTTTGGCTCGTCGCTGGCGCTTGAGCCTGCGTCGGCCGTGGCCGGTACCGGCGGCAAGGCGTCGTTTACGGAGCGCTATGCCACGCTGCGTCGCGCGACGGTGGCCTACGCCCCGCCCGAGATGCTCACCGACGATATTCCCGACCTGCGCGCTTTGCGTATGTCGCCGGCGATCGACGTCTATGCCGCGGCAAGCACGGTTTACGAGCTCATTGCCGGCGTCGCGCCATACGAAGCCGCGCCGAGCGCTTCGGGCACCTCGGGTTCGCGCAAAAAGACGCGCGACATCGCCAGCCCCTACCGTCTCAAGATGGACACGCGGCCCGACTATCCCATTGGTGCCCATGCACCCGGTTGCGATTTGACTCAGCTGCTTCGTCGTGAGCCCGATGTGGCGCTCGCTGCGGCCGAGCAGGCCCAGCAGCTGGGGCTTGAGCCGGATTCCGAGGAGCTACGCGATGCGCTGGCGTTTGTCGATGCCCAGCTGTTCGACGTGGTGATGGCCTGTCTGTCCAGCCATCAAAAAGATCGTCCCGAGCCGGCGGCGGTCGAGGCGGCGCTCTCGGCGTTTTGTGACCACTATGCGCAAAATGTCGGTCGTTCGCTCCGCGGCGAGCCGCTCACGCCGTGCCCCATGGATGCGTCTGGCCGCGCGGTTCGTCGCGCGCTGATGGTCGGCGCGACGGTCGTCTGTGGCGTGGTTTGGGCTGTGGTCGTGGTTTCGGCCGCGCTGCTGGCGTCGGGCGCTCGCGTGACGGCGACTTTGGGATCGCTCGTGTGGTCTGGGTCGCTACCGGGTATTATTGCCGCACTGGCGTTGGCGCTGCCAGGCATAGCCAGCGTTGCCGCGGGGGCACTTGCGCGCGATCGGCGCTCGGGCTTCCTGCAGGGTGTGCTTGCGCTTTCTGCCTGCGAGGTTCCGGTGCTGGTTGTGGCTGCATGTAGCGTATTTTCCCAACGCGCCGTGATGGGCGGCCTTGTTGCCGCTCTGGTTGCAACCTATACGCTTACGTGGTTTTTGCTTGCGATGGGCTTTGCCTTTGAACTTCCCGTTTCGGCACCGCGACGCACAAAAGCCCAGATGGCGACTCCGCTTGCCGGTGGAGCCGCAGCTGTCCGTACTTTTGGCGGACCTGTCGAAGTATCGTCCGATTCTATTTCTACGACCAAGGAGGCCTAGGTCATGGCATCTCAAGTTGAGCTCACCCCATGCGGGGCCATGTTTGACATCTTTAAGCGCGCAGCGCATCTGAGCCATATCGAGCTGTGCGGCTTGGTGCTTTCGTCCCGTCCGCTCGCCGACGGCCGCAGCCCGCAGAGCCGAGCCGCCGATCGCTCTTGGGTTTCCCGCTTTATCGTTCGCGCGCCGGTCGGCACGCTTCAGCAGCGCTACTTTGCCGAATACGGTACCTCGGCTGCGCGTATTATGTCGCAACTGGCCCTGCGCCAGCGCAATCCCATGGACTCCACGGCTGTAATCAATATGGTGTGCGGTCCTGCAGGTGAACCGATGGTACGCGCGCTCGAAGAGTGCCGCCAGGACACGAATCTCTATCGCAACGCGCTCGATCGCCTGTCCCAGGCGGCGGAACTCATGCCCGCCGAGCGCGCCGAGGTCGTGCTGGTGCTGTTTGTCGCCGTCGGTTGTTCGGCGGATGTGCGGTCCTCGGTGAACTATGCCATCGACTACGCGAACGCGACCTGCGGCGGAGGCACATCCACGCCGCGTTCGCTTGGCATGTCGCTGACTGCGGGCGAACGCGAACCCGCCCCGGCGCACCCTTTGGGCTTGCTGCGCGTGCAAAACAGTTTTGTCGTGAGCGCCCCGCGCTGGATTCAGCCGAGTGAGCAGGGTGTTGAGATTGGCGCGCTGGCCACTGGTGAGGGCGATATTACCGACGTCGGCGACGATGTCTCGGCCCGCCATGCCCATATCTGGTGCGATGCTCAAAATATCTGGCACGTCGAGGACTTGTCGTCCACCAACGGAACCGTGGTGGTAAACGGGGCCACGCGCGTTTGCATTCAGGTCGAGCCCGGCCGTTCCGCCCAGCTCAATCCCGGCGACGAGCTCAAGCTCGGCGAATCCACTACCTATGCCATCCTCTTCGGTGCCCTCTAGCCAGTCCCGCCAAATGGTCCCTCCGTCCCCAAGGGATCATTTTGCTCCCGGCAGTCACCCGAGGTAAACCTTTACCGCCCGCCTATATTTGCCGAAATTACACTTGATGGCGGGGTACAATAAACCCGCATGCGGATTTCCGTTGCGGGCGCTTCCCATCGCCGGGGCGTGCCCGGGAGCATCCGGCATGCGGCCTTTGCGGCGCTCGGTCATGTGCAAGACGGGTAGCTGGGCTTGTGGAGCGCGTGCAGCCCTCCTCGCCTCGGCATGCCTTCTCTCCACGCCATGTACCTGCTGCTGAGCCTGCCTGCCAGATGATTGGAAGCAACAGCGAAAATCCCATCACGCCAACATCCCGGCGATCGCCGGGGCCTGTATACCTATATGAGAGGAGAGGGGTATATGGCGCGTAAGTTTAAGTCTATGGACGGCAACGAGGCGGCCGCATATGTTTCGTATGCGTACACCGAGGTAGCGGGAATCTATCCCATTACGCCGTCCAGCCCGATGGCCGACCATGTCGACCAGTGGGCGGCCCAGGGTCGCAAGAATATCTTCGGCACCCCGGTCAAGGTCGTCGAGATGGAGTCCGAGGCAGGTGCAGCCGGTACCGTTCACGGTTCGCTGGGCGCCGGTGCTCTGACCACCACCTACACGGCTTCTCAGGGTCTGCTCCTGATGATCCCGAACATGTACAAGATCGCGGGCGAGCAGCTCCCGGGCGTCTTCCACGTCTCCGCGCGTTGCGTCGCTTCCCACGCCCTGAACATCTTTGGCGATCACTCCGACGTCATGGCCTGCCGCCAGACCGGTTTCGCCATGCTCGCCGAGGGCGACGTCCAGGAGGTCATGGACCTCTCGCCGGTGGCTCACCTTGCCGCCATCGAGGGTAAGACCCCGTTCCTTAACTTCTTCGACGGCTTCCGCACCAGCCACGAGATCCAGAAGGTCGCCATGTGGGACTACAAGGATCTGGCCGAGATGTGCGACATGGACGCCGTCCAGGCTTTCCGCGACCACGCGCTCAACCCTGAGCACCCGCACACCCGCGGCAGCCACGAGAACGGCGATATCTTCTTCCAGAACCGTGAGGCCTGCAACAAGGTCTACGACGAGCTTCCCGCCGTCGTCGAGGGCTACATGAAGAAGATCAACGAGAAGCTCGGCACCGATTACGGCCTGTTCAACTACTACGGCGCTCCCGATGCCGACCGCGTCGTCGTGTGCATGGGCTCCTTCTGCGACGTGCTCGAGGAAGTCATCGACTACCTCAACGCTCACGGCGAGAAGGTCGGCCTGGTCAAGGTTCGCCTGTTCCGTCCGTTCTCCATCAAGCACTTTGTCGACGTTCTCCCCGAGACCGTCCAGAAGATTGCCGTCATGGACCGCACCAAGGAGCCGGGTTCCATCGGCGAGCCGCTCTACCAGGACGTCGTTTCTGCTCTCTACGAGGCCGGCAAGACGGGCATCAAGGTCGTCGGCGGCCGTTACGGCCTGGGCAGCAAGGACACGCCTCCCGCGTCCGCGTTCGCTGTCTTCGAGGAGCTCAAGAAGGACGAGCCCAAGCGCGAGTTCACCATCGGCATCGTCGATGACGTGACCAACCTGAGCCTGCCCGAGGCCGAGGATGCGCCCAACACCGCAGCCCCCGGCACCATCGAGTGCAAGTTCTGGGGTCTGGGTGGCGACGGTACCGTCGGCGCCAACAAGAACTCGATCAAGATCATCGGCGACCACACCGACAAGTACGTCCAGGCCTACTTCCAGTACGACTCCAAGAAGACCGGCGGCGTCACCGTCTCGCACCTGCGCTTTGGTGATTCCCCGATCCGTTCGCCGTACTACGTGACCAAGGCCGACTTTGTCGCTTGCCACAACCCCAGCTATATCGTCAAGGGCTTCAAGATGGTCCGCGACGTCAAGCCGGGCGGTACCTTCCTGGTCAACTGCCAGTGGAGCGACGAGGAGTTCGCCGAGCACATGCCCGCTGTGGCCAAGCGCTACATTGCGAACAACAACGTCAACGTCTACCTGATCGACGCTATCGACCTGGCCGCCAAGGTCGGCATGGGCAAGCGCACCAACACGGTGCTCCAGTCCGCCTTCTTCGCGCTGGCCAAGGTCCTGCCCGCCGAGGACGCCCTGCAGTACATGAAGGACGCGGCTACCAAGTCCTACATGAAGAAGGGCCAGGCCATCGTCGACGCCAACCACAAGGCTATCGATGCCGGCGCTACCGCCTTCCGTAAGTTCGAGGTTCCGGCCGACTGGGCAACTGCCGAGGATGCTGCCCCCATCGAGCTCTCCGAGGAGACCAAGTCTGCCATCGCCCAGCAGGTCAAGAACCTGCTCGAGCCCATCGATCGCATGGATGGCGACAGCCTGCCTGTTTCCGCCTTCGTCGATTGTGCCGACGGCCAGTTTGAGCTGGGCGCCTCCGCATACGAGAAGCGCGGCGTCGCCGTGGTCGTTCCCCACTGGGACGAGACCAAGTGCATTCAGTGCAACCAGTGCGCCTATGTGTGCCCGCATGCCACCATCCGTCCGTTCGCGATGACCGAGGACGAGGCTGCCGCCGCGCCCGAGGCTACCCGCACGCTCGACGCTATGGGCCCCAAGGCCAAGGGCATGAAGTTCACCATGGCCGTGTCCCCGCTCGACTGCATGGGCTGCACCAACTGCGTCAAGGTCTGCCCCAAGGGCGCCCTCGAGATGGTTCCCACCGAGCAGGAGATGGACCAGCAGCCCGTTTGGGACTACATGGTCGAGAACGTCTCCGAGAAGAAGGAACTCATCGCGGCCAACGTCAAGGGCAGCCAGTTTAAGCAGCCCTACCTGGAGTTCTCTGGCTCCTGCGCCGGCTGCGCCGAGACCGCCTATGCACGTCTGGTGACCCAGGTCGCCGGCGACCGCATGTTCATCTCCAACGCCACCGGCTGCTCCTCCATTTGGGGCAACCCCGCTGCCACCGCTCCTTACTGCAAGGACAAGGACGGTCACGGCCCGGCGTGGAACAACTCCCTGTTCGAGGACAATGCCGAGCACGGTCTGGGCATGGCCGTTGGCTATGAGGCCGTTCAGCACAAGCTGATCGCCGCTACCCAGGACATCATCGCTGCCGATGGTCCGTCCGATGAGCTCAAGGCCGCCGGTCAGGCTTGGATCGACTCCGTCAACGACGCCGAGGCCTCCAAGACCGCTGCCGCTGCCTACGTTGCCGAGCTCGAGAAGTGCGGCTGCGACGCTTCCAAGGCAATCCTCGCCGACAAGGCTTACCTCACCAAGAAGTCCTTCTGGATCTTCGGCGGCGACGGCTGGGCCTACGACATCGGCTTCGGTGGCCTGGACCACGTCCTGGCTTCCGGCCACAACGTCAACGTCTTCGTCTTCGACACCGAGGTCTACTCCAACACCGGCGGTCAGGCCTCCAAGGCCTCGAACCTGGGCCAGGTCGCTCAGTTCGCCGCTGCCGGTAAGGTGACCAAGAAGAAGTCTCTGGCCGAGATCGCCATGAGCTACGGCTACGTCTACGTGGCACAGGTTGCCATGGGCGCCAACCCGGCTCAGACCCTCAAGGCCATTCACGAGGCCGAGGCCTACGACGGCCCGTCCCTCATCATCGGCTACAGCCCCTGCGAGATGCACTCCATCAAGAAGGGCGGCATGCAGAACTGCCAAGCCGAGATGAAGAAGGCTGTCGAGTGCGGTTACTGGAACCTCTTCCGCTTCAACCCCGAGGCTGCTGCCGGCAAGAAGTTCTCGCTCGATTCCAAGGAGCCCGCGGGCGGTTATCAGGAGTTCCTGATGAACGAGGCCCGTTACGCTTCGCTGACGCGTTCCTTCCCCGAGCGCGCCGAGGAGCTCTTCAAGGAGAACGAGCAGGCCGCTATGGACCGCTATCAGCACCTGCTGAAGCTCAAGACGGTGTACAACGAGGCTTAAGTCTCCCACCGCAGGATCTGAGGGCTGACCTTCGCGGACGTCCTCGGACATGAAAGAACCCCCGCTGCGCACTGAACTGCGCCCCAATTCTTGGACGGG
>NZ_QSHS01000059.1:0-1563 GCF_003467795.1 Collinsella sp. AM36-4AA | reverse complement strand
CACCTTGCTCGCTCTGGCGGGTTTTCGCTCATATGACCCAATCCGCTGTCAAGAGCCACAATGGCCCCGCCGACCGCTTGCAATCGGTCGGCGGGGCCTGCCGTTAACCCGTCCCGGTCCGCCCCCGGCATGTCATCGACGCCTTCGGCTCAGTCTCATATCCGCGGATACCGTTCTGTCGGCCCGCACTCCATTCCTTCGGCGGGGTTCCCCAAGTCTGTCGAGGCGCATGCGGAGGGCTCCGCGCGCACAGCGAAATAGGGGGTATCCCCGAAGGCCGCCCGGCTCGCCGGGGCGGGGGCTATGTCTATTCCGCGCCCTCCCGGCACATCATGCCGAGGGCCCAGAGCCACCTCACGAGCTCGGCCGCGGTGGCCGCGTTAGCCTTCGCCGCGGGCATGCCGCGGGCGAGCATCTCCTCGCGCCGCCGCAGGAGCCGCTCGGATCCCTTCCTCCCGTGCATCCTTATCTCGAGGGGCACGCCCGTGTCCCTTGGCATGAGCTTCGGCTGGTGCCGTGCCGCGGCGTAGCACCATGAACCCTCAACGGCCAGCTTCCTCACGAGCGCGTTGCCCGCACCGCTGATGCCTCCGAGCCGCACGGAGTCGCCGCTCGACCTCTGACTCGGCGCGAGGCCGAAATAGGCCGTGACCTGCCTTCCGGAACGGAACCTCGTGAAGTCGCCGACCTCGGCCGAGAAGGCTGCGGCCAGCGCGAAGGCGCAGCCCTTGATCGACTGGAGGGCGGCCACCTCCGCGGCGATCGGGCTGGCATCCACGGCTGCCCTGTACTCGGAGAGCAGATCCGCCCGGGCCTCCGCCGCGGCCTCGACCTCGCTCCTCAGAGCGGCGAGCGTCCGAACCCCGCCATCGTCCTCCGGCCTGACCTTGTCGAGCCACCTCAGGAAGTCGTAGGTCCAGTACTTCCTCGGGTTGCCGGCGGGCGTGGTGCCGCCGTAGGCGAACCCTCGCTTTGCGAGGAAGGCGAGCAGCCGCTGCTTGGCGGTCGCCAGGCGCGCGGTCGCCCCGTCGTAGGCGCCGGCGAGGTCCCTGATGCCTTCGACCTCGGGGGAGGGGACCCATACGGGGGAGATGTCGTGGGCGAGTATCGCCTTGGCCATCCTGGCGGCGTCGTTCCTGTCGTTCTTGGAGGCCGAGTCGGCGGCCGACCTGGGGATCTTCGAGACCGCGGCGACGACACACTCGACGCCGAGCCCGGCGAGCTCCCTCTGCGGGGCGAAGCCGGGGTAGCCGCTCTCGTAGGCCGCGAGCGACGGCCCGGGGAACCCACCCATCCACCCGGCGATCTCGCCCCAGGGGTTGCCGGGGAACCTCCTCGTCACGGCCTCGCCGGTGTCCGCGTCGAGGGCGCAGACGGTGGTCGACCTCAGGTGGACGTCCATCCCGAACGCGGTAGAATACTTTGGCATGGGAGCCTCCCAACCTCGTTGCGGCGCGGCTGCGCCTATGGCACTTCAACATCATTGTCGCAGCCCCGACCCGCGGTCACGAGCGGGGGCTCCTATCTTTTTAGTGCCCTCGGATTGGGTCATAGTGTCTGTCG
>NZ_QSHS01000058.1:0-1582 GCF_003467795.1 Collinsella sp. AM36-4AA | reverse complement strand
GCGCAACGCGTTGCGCTGAGTCCTGAGTCGCGAATCCGGGTAGGCAACCCCAGAGGGGCCGGAATCCCCCGGCCCGCGATGGAGGGAGGCCGAAATGTCCAGACCGAAACCGTCCGGAAGGTCGTACGGGAGGCTCACGAGGCACGAGAGGAACACGGTCGAGAGGATGCTCGACCTCAACCGCAGCGCCCGCGAGATCGCCGCGGAGCTCGGCAGGTCGCCATCGACCGTGACCAGGGAGGTGGCGGCGCACCGCTACGTCACAGCGCCGCGCTCGCGCTACGGCGAACCCGCTCCCGCGGACCTGTCGGGGGCCTGCCCCAGGCTCTCGGCGTGGCCGAGGTGCTGCAACGGCTGCTCGCACAGGAGGGGCTACGGCTGCTCGAGGAGGCCCAAGGTGTTCTACAGCGCCAGGAGGGCGCAGGAGGCGGCCGACGCCGAGCTCTCGGGCAGCAGGTCCGGGATCGACGAGACCGAGGAGGGCGCCGCCGCCAAGCTCGCGGCCATCCGGGACGGGCTCGCGCGCGGGCTCTCCCCGCAGCAGATAGCGGCGACGACCCCCGGGCTCAGCGCCTCCACCGTCTACCGGTGGGTGGACGCCGGCTACGACGGCATGACGAACATGGAGCTCAGGCGCAAGGTCGGCTACAGGCCGAGGTCGCGCCGGGCCCCGGGGAGGGCGACGTCGCACTCGGCGCGCAGGTCGCACGCGTCGTTCCTCGCGCTCGGCGAGGACGCCTGCGCCGCGGCCTGGGAGATGGACACCGTCGAGGGCGCCAGGGGCGACTCCGCCAGGCTCCTCACGCTCCTGCACCGCCCGAGCCGCTTCCAGCTGGCGCTGCCGCTGCCGGACGGCACGTGCGCCTCGGTCCTGGCGGCGCTCTCCTCCCTGCGCGGGGTCCTCGGCGAGGACGGCGCGAGGCGCGCCTTCGGCGCCGTGCTCACCGACAACGGGAGCGAGTTCGCCGACGAGGGCGCCATCGCGGAGCTGCTCGGCGAGCGGGACGGCGAGACCAGGCTCTTCTACTGCGACCCCCGGCAGAGCCAGCAGAAGGGCGCGTGCGAGAAGAACCACGTCGAGATCAGGAAGCTGCTGCCCAAGGGCGCCGGCGTCAGGTTCGACCGGCTGGAGGCGGCGGACTGCGCGCTGCTCATGTCGCAGGTGAACTCCGAGCCGAGGGGGGCGCTCGGGTTCCTGACGCCGGCGCGCGTGCTGCGGATGGCCCTCGGCGAGGACGCCTCCGCCCTCATGGACGCGTTCGGGATAGAGGAGCTGGCGCCCGGCGAGCTCGACCTCACGCCCGGCTGCATCGACAGGGCCAGGGCCGCGAGGGGCGAGGGGCCGCTGGCGGGATAGGCGGCGGGCCGGGACATGGGCCGGAGGGCCCGTTGCGCTGAGTCCGGAACGGCTGCGCGGCGGGCTGGCGGAGCATGCGGCGGCGGCATGGGGGCACCGGCCTCCACAGCCTCTCCACCTGCGGAAACGGGGCGGCGGCCAGGTGCCGGGAGCTATTTCCGCGTTGCGCTAGCTGCGGAAACGCGGGGTCCGTTCAGGCTGTTGCGTTGAGATTGAAAATCAACC
>NZ_QSHS01000057.1:0-1810 GCF_003467795.1 Collinsella sp. AM36-4AA | reverse complement strand
TCTTCGGCGTGCTGGCGTAAGGGCCCGGCCTATTATTTGCCCCCAAGGGAAACGGCGACCCATTGCGGTCGCCGTTTTTTATTACCGAAAGCTAGTTGGAGGTGCTTCGTGATTCGATCTGACAATCCACCCGATAATGGCGTGAGCGGGGCGATGTATCTATTTGGCACGGCGCTCTTGTGGAGTTTTATCGGCATCCTCGTTCGCGCCAATTCGCAGTCAGCTCTTTTGATCGGTGCCGTCACGGCAATATTTATGGCGCTCTTTATCCTGCTCGTCGGCAGACCCGTCCTTCGCGTCAGCCGTCTTATTGTCCTTGTGGCCGTCTGCAACTTCGTGACGGGCACCACGTTTAACTTTGCCAACCAGCTCACGACGGTCGGCAACGCGATCGTTCTGCAGTACACCTCGATGATTTTCGTTATCGTGTATCAATCGCTCGCAACTCGCACGTTGCCCTCGCCTGCGAAGATTGCCTCCGTGGTGGTTGCTTTTACGGGTATGGGACTTTTCTTTTTAGGTGATTTGAGCGCCGAGGGCATGCTCGGAAATCTGCTTGCCGTCATTTCGGGCGCCACCTTTGGGCTGTGTTTCTTTTTAAACTCTCGCCCCGATGCGTCGCCCATGGTGTCCTCGCTCATCTCCTGCGGCATCTCGATACTTCCGATCGTCTATTTTGCCGGCGACCTAGGCTCCGTGAAACCCTTTGAGTGGGGGCTTATGCTGGTGCATGGCCTTTTTTGCAGCGGCCTTGCGAGTGTGCTGTATGCCAAGGGGATTGCGCGCACCAACGCGTTTGCGGCCAACTTGGTTTGCATGAGTGAGGTCGTGCTCGCTCCCTGCTGGTCGGCGCTCCTCTTTGGCGAGGTCTTTAGCTGGAACGAGTTCTTGGGCGCGGCGATGATCGTTTTGGTGATTGTGGCCAACTTGGCATCCGATGCTTTTGGCGACGGCTTTCTGGTGGCGCTTGTCCGCCATCGAAACAAAGAGCGTGCCTAATGGGATGCGCCTGCCGTTTACGGTAAAAAACACCCCGCTGAGCGACTGGTATTAAATAAGGCGAACCTGCATACCTATAATTGGTATCAAATCATTTGTGCCTGGTATGGGTGTTAGCAGCACGCCAGGTGCGGTTCGGACCGTGTGGTCAAACTCCCGGATTGATATCAATAACGCGCGCGACGGGAGTGACGACGGTTCGAGATTCCTTATTGGGAGGAACTATGCTTGTCCAAGCAATCCTCGTCGGCTTAGTCGGAGCTTTTGGATGTCTCGACTACCAGCTCGGCACCCTCTACGCGTTCCGCCCCATCGTCCTGTGCCCGCTCGTGGGCCTGGTGCTGGGGGACCTGCAGACTGGCCTTGCCGTTGGCGCCAGCCTGGAGTTGCTGTTCATGGGCTCGATCTCCATCGGCGCCTACGTGCCGCCTAACGAAACCGTCGGCGGCGTGCTCGCCTGCGCGTTTGCCATTCAGCTCGGTCAGGGTACCGAGACGGCCATCGCGCTCGCCATGCCCATCGCCGTCCTTGCACTGACGATCGGCAACATTACCAATGCCTTGTTCCCTGTGTTTGTCGATATGGCAGACAAGTTCGCCCTCAAGGGAAACCTCAAAGGCATCTACGCCGTTCATTGGGGAATTGGAATCTGGGGCTGCGTCGAGTACTTCCTGCTGTGCGGCGGCGCCTTCTATTTGGGTTCCGACGCCATCCAGGGCCTGCTCGACTTCATCCCGCCCTTCATCATCGACGGTTGCGGCGTTGCCGCCAACATCCTGCCTGCCATGGGCTTCGCCATGCTCGGCCGCCT
>NZ_QSHS01000056.1:279-1815 GCF_003467795.1 Collinsella sp. AM36-4AA | reverse complement strand
CGCCACGAGCGCGAGCGCGAGCGCGCTTCCCGCCGTGGCGCCGACGAGCATGAGGCTCTGCGGGTTGGGAAGCAGGCCGGCGAGGTCGCGCGAGACCCACTGCGGCAGGTACTCGCTGACGAGTGCGCAGGCCCCGCCGCCCTTGAGCGGGAACGCGGCGTAGGTGAGGCCCGAGCCCCCGCCCTCGATCTCCACTGTGCCCGGATCCGCGGCGAGTGCCGTACGGGCCATTTCCGTCGCGTCCTCGAGCCGCGTGCTCTCGAGGTCTGTCATCAGCACGTTTCCGTCCTTGTTCAGGATGAGGTAGCGGTACGCCGTCGGCACGTCCTGCTGCCCGCAGACGCCGTCGCGTGCCAGGCCCTCCGCGACATCGCGCGCATTGGCCGGCCCCCAGCTTGCCTCGTAGACATAGCCCGCGTTGATCGCCACGGAGAGCACCATGAACGAGGCGAGCCACGCCGTGGCGACCGCCGCGAACGCGTAGGCGAAGTAGCGCGCGATGACGAAGGAGAGCGGCATGCCCCCGCGACCTCGCGCCCCGATCCTCAGAGCTGCCACTTGTACCCCATCCCCCAGACGGTCGCGATCGGATCGGCGCCGGCCTCGGAGAGTTTCCTCCGGGCGCGGCTGACCTGCATGGATATGGCCGCGTCGTCGGCGTCGCTCTCCCAGCCGAGTACCGCCTCGCGTATCTGCGCGCGGCTCATGACCTGCCCGGGGTGGCGGGCGAGGTACTCGCAGATGGCGTACTCGGTGGGCGTGAGCGGCACGGCCTTGTCGCCCACGGCGAGGCCGCGCGCCCCGAGGTCGATCCGCACCTCCCCGAAGGAGAGGGCGTGCGAGCGCGGTCGGCGCTCACGGCGTAGATGGGCCGCGACCTTGGCGCGCAGTTCCGCGGCCCCGAAGGGCTTGCGGACGTAGTCGTCGGCGCCCAGGCCGTAGGCGGCCACGGCATCCTCCTCGGCCACGCGCGCGGTCAGGAAGACGATGGGCCCGTCAAAGTCCGGGCGGATCTGCCGCACGAGCTCGAAGCCGTCGAGCCCCGGCATCATGACGTCGCAAAGCACGAGGTCGAAGCGCGAGAGGTCCATCCCCGGGACCGCTGTCGGGTCCGCCGCCTTGACGACCTCATGACCGTCGCGGCCGAGGACGCGCGCGAGCGCGTCGAGGATCGCCCGTTCATCATCCACTGCCAGTATCCTCGCCATGTTGACCTCCTGAAACTCTCGTCGGAATTGTACTAGCGCCGCACTCAGCGGTCCAGAGCCCTGCGCGCAGCGCCGACCCCCAGCCGGCGTCGAGCAGGGCATTCCCGCCCAGGACGAGCGCTGCGGAGAAGAGGACGAGCATGGCGGCGAGCGGCTTCCTACGCATCTGCCCTCCCGTCCTCGAAGCGGCAGAACCAGGCGAGAAGGACGGCGTCGGCTGCCAGGGTGAGCACGAGGCCAGCGAACGCAGTCGTGAGGAGAGGGCCCGCCGCGTGTGCGGCGTCGATAAAGGCCTCCACCCCGAGCGACCCCAGTCGCGCGGGCCAGG
>NZ_QSHS01000056.1:0-252 GCF_003467795.1 Collinsella sp. AM36-4AA | reverse complement strand
CCCCGCGCGCGCGGGCCAGGCGAGCGGCACCCAGCTCAGGGGCGTCGCCAGGGCACCGGTGAGCTCGCCGGTCATGAGGCCGTGCGCAAGTCCGCCCACCGAGAAGAACGCGAGGAGCACCCCCGCAGCGCCGGCGCCGATGGCGGCGTTGCGGCCGAGGCGCAGGGCCACGCCGAGCCACAGCGCGTAGAGGGGCAGGCTGCCCAGCACGATGCCCGCCCACGCGGCCGCAAGCGGAGCGGGCCCGAGCGG
>NZ_QSHS01000055.1:0-1870 GCF_003467795.1 Collinsella sp. AM36-4AA | reverse complement strand
CTGAATTAGACACTCACCATTGTCGGCCTGATCCGCGGACTTTCATGCCGGGGGCTCCCAATGTTTTTATATCCTGCTCATATCGTTTCTGCCGGCACTCGGGGACACTCCTCACTCTGGTGCATTGGGGACAGGTTTGCTTGCACCAGGTTGGTGCAGATGAACTGGCCCCATTGCACCAATTTCGTATGCGCTAGACAAAGAGCTCGCATTCCTTCCGCACGACGCAAACCTTGCTCAGCATCTGGGAAACAGCGGATAGCTTGTTGGGATCAAGCTTACGAGCGCCTCGCGGGCATACGGCAATGCAGCGCATGCAGGAGATGCACGCCTCGCCAGCTGCTCGTTTGGGGTCACCCTTGTCGATAGCACAAACGGGGCACGCCGCGGCGCATGCACCGCAGGAGACGCAATCCTCTGTTGCCTCAGGTGCCATGCGGTGACCTCTGGCTTGTTTGTAAGGACGATTGCCGGGAATAGAGGGCTCGGATGTATCCTCAGCCAACAGCTTTTGCTGAATTTGCTGCGCAAACTCTGCGAGCTGCGCCGCATCCTGCGCATCCGGTCGCCCAGCAGCAAACTGTCGCGCAATGGAATGTTCTGCAATGGCTGCAACTGCCGCGATTACCCGGAATCCCGCATGCTTCGCAACGTCCTCCAGCTCTACGAGCGTGTCCTCAAACGCGCGGTTTCCGTAGACGCACACCAGAACGGCCCGCGCTCCGTTGCCGTGAACCATGTTCAGTCGGTCGACCGCCACGGCAGGGACTCTGCCGGCATACGCTGGCACGGAGATAACAGCCACGTCGTCCTTCGTCATCGAGACCTCGTGGAAATCCAACCCGCTATCGGTCAGATCGACGGTAACGGTCTTTTTGTCCAGCGCTCCAGCCACAAGGCCAGACACCTTCTGCGTTCCACCCGTCGGACTAAACACAATTTCGAATACGCTCATCTAGACACCCTCCCCCTACGTCTGGCAACGCGTCAAGCCGTTTTCACATTCAGACAGAGTATACGGCGCATGGGGGAGCTCCCCGTTTTGGTGCGCCAGGCGGCCCGATACACCTACCCATACTGCCCGCCTTTTCGGTTTGCATAATTCCCGGTACAGATTGCATATATTTACTGGATGCCGCCGCGTTCTCCTGAGGTACCCCATCCCAGCACGTGCAAAAAACGGAGTATTCTGCAGCGCTCTCACGCCAGCAATACCCCGAGCGGGCAAACCTTTAGGGCGCTGCGTCATTTTGGGTTCCGACATAGCGAGAACGACGTACCTTTGCTTCAAAAAACGGCGAAATCTAACTCAAAACACTCATAGGGGATATCTGAAGGCCGCCGTTGGCAATACCGAATCGTATGCAGCCAACTAGAGCTGCTGAATACTCCAAAAAATGCACGGCACACCCCATGGGACCCATTGCCGCATGGCAGGAAACAGGCCCACGGCATCTTCTAGATGCATTCCCGAGGAAATCACATTTGAACTAGCGATCGGATACGGCAAACAAAAAGGGCCCCGAGCGTAGTTGCTCGGGGCCCTTGGTTCACCTCGCTCTAGTGGGCGATGCGTATGCTATTTGCGCTTGCCGCCGCCGTCACCGGGGCGGCGGGAGCTGCCGCCGCGCTTACCGCCACGATTGTTACCATAGCTGCCACGGTTATCGCGCCCGCCGGCGCGACCGCCGCGGGAGCCGGCCTGGTTGCCACCACGCCCGCCGCGGTAGCCGCCACGACGCTCCTCGCGGGTGTCATCGTAGTTGCGCCAGTCATCGCGACGATCGCGGCTGGCACGCGGGTCGCGACGATCGCGCGACTCACCCGAACGACCGGCGCCGCTGCGGCCACCGTTGCCGCGAGCGCCCTC
>NZ_QSHS01000054.1:0-1873 GCF_003467795.1 Collinsella sp. AM36-4AA | reverse complement strand
GTCATGGCCTCCTACCTTTCTTTCGGGCCCTTGTCAGGGCCGATTCGTTAGCGCCCCTCCGTGTGAGGCGTTATTGCTGACGACATATTTATATCCAAAATCAGCCCATACTTCCACCTTGCCCCCGAACGGTTTTTTATGAGGGGTGAACGGCATACACATATACTTCACGCATGGTACACTTTGACTTAATAAAGTGTATCTACGTGCTTAAACGCTTTTTTAACCGGAAAATCAATTGGAACTAATCTTTCTTAAACCACCCTCGATTTGCATATTTCACGCAAAGGTATGAATAGAATTCGCAATTCTTGCTACGTCTCAACCATTTTGATTTTTATTCAGAAAAAAGTTCGTCCTATTCATTTTTAGCAACCAGGCTACCGTTTACCAGACGTTGGATACCGTTCACCGGAAGCTCAGTATAAGGCCCATCGAATACACCGCCTGCTTTTCGCCTCCATTTGTAACAAGTTGACTTTTTTGGCGGTAAAGATAAACAGACCCGCTCCCCCAAAGGGAGCGGGTCTGCATTCGGTACATCTAGGGCCCAGAAAGGTTTAGGCCCTCGAAAACCTCAAGGGGCTAACGATCGAACTCGGCCAGTGCCTCGCCCAGAAGCCTCAGGCCCTCGCGGAGAACGTCTTCGCTCGCGCAGTAGCCCAGGCGTGCGCCGCAGGGAAGCTCAAAGCGGCTACCAGGAACCAGCAGCACTCCCCTCTCGGCCAACAGGCGCTTGCAGAACTCCTCGTCGTCCTCGGGAATATCCAGCTGGATAAACGAGGTGGATACGCCCTGCGGGGCCGTCCAGGAGACGCGGTCCTGCGTATCAATCCAAGCCTGTGCGATATCGCGGTTGCCAAACACGATCTTACGGTTGCGCTCGAGAATCTTGTCCTTGTGCTCGAGCACGTAGGTCGCCAGGGCGTCGTTGAACACGCCGCCGCAGATCATGGTGTAGTCGCGATATGTGCGGATGCGGTTGGACACCTCTTCGTTGGCCACGACCCAGCCCACGCGGGCCGCAGGCGTCGAATAGGTCTTGGACACCGAGTTGGTGACAATGGCCTTCTCGTACACGTCGGCCATCGACATAAAGGACTCGGTGTTCTCGAGCGGCAGATACACCTCGTCGCACAGCACGTAGGCGCCCACCGAACGGGCAATCTCGGCAATCTGCCCGAGCATATCGGCATCGAGCACCGTACCGATGGGGTTCGATGCGTTATTGATGCAGATGAGCTTGGTGTTTGGGCGCACCAAGCGCTTGAGCTCATCGATATCGGGCTTCCAGCCGAGCTCCTCGCGGAGCTCCCAATACTCGACCTCGGCACCCAGCGTACGCGGAATCTCGTAGAGCGGCGCATAGGTAGGCCACTCGGCAATCACGTGATCGCCGGGCTCCACAACGGCCATGATGGCGTTGAGGTTGGCGCCCGTGCAGCCATTGGTCTGCAGAATGTGATCGGGATTGACATCGCGACGATACAGCTTGGCGACCTCGGCCTTAAATTCCGGCGATCCCTCGATCCAGCCGTAGTTCATCTTCTCGCGATCCAGGCGCTCGTAGAACGTGGCGCCGTCCTGCTCGTCCAGTGCGCGAAGCTCGCCCATGGTCAGCGACGAGATCGTCGACTGAGCGATATCCCAGGTAGCACTCTTCTCCCAAACGTTGAGCCATTCCTCAACACCGATTGTCTTGATATCCATGGCCACCTTATCTGATCTTCATTTAGCGTCATTAAACATGAATGGGGCGGTGCGAAAGATCCGCACCGCCCCAATGGGAGACATCTAATGGCAGCTAGATGTTTGTAGTAAGACCTGTACGGGTCTTTGAAAACCTTAGAGGTCCTCGCGCCAGAAGGGCATG
>NZ_QSHS01000053.1:0-1958 GCF_003467795.1 Collinsella sp. AM36-4AA | reverse complement strand
GACCTGGTGACATACCGCGAGATCCTCGCCTTCATGAACGGCGAGGCGAACATCGAGCGCGATCCGCGGGCACTCCCCCGCCGCGCGTGGCCGACGAAGCATCGACTGGCGTACGACTTGCTGACTTTCATCGCCGCGGCCGCCATCGGCGGAGCACTCGGCTTTGCCGTGTGGGGGTTGCTGAACTAGAGGCAGCATCTGCCGAAGTCCGCATCACGCGCGTCAAGAATCAGCGCTTTTGGGCGGCGGCGTGCGCTCGTGATGCGGACTCGAAGGTGCCCGCAGCCGAAGACTTCAAATTGACTGCAAGCACTAGTAAAATTCCAGCTACTCAACGGTCCCTTCCGAAGGCCTTCATGAGAATGCTGACGATGCCGCAGAGAATGCCTCCAATTGGCCAAGGCAGCCAAAAGTAGCCGACGATGGAATCGGCCGCCTGACGCCCACTACCGATGGCGTCCCATGTGGTCCCAGCGAACGAAGGACCCAAAAACAGCCAACTCAGCGCAACGATGGTGGAAACGAGCATGATGACACCGCAAGCAGCCTCGATCTTCTCGTGCGTGCGCTTTGCGGAGCGCAGCTCGTTGCGCACCGCTTCGGGAACATCGATGCGGGCGATGTCCTCAACCTCGAGTTCCTCGACCGCATCGCGGTTGTACTCATCGATATCCACGCGACCGTACATCATGCCCGCATGGACAATCAGCCATACGCCCACCGCGACCAGGGCGAGCAGCGCAGCGCCCGCAGGAGCCTCCGCGCCAGACTCATGCTCGATGAAGTTGCCCAGCAGAACCCCAATCATGATGAGCATGAGCCCGGTAACCAACCCGCGTACCAGCACCTGGCGCGCCTGAAGACGATCATCGTCAGTATAAAAATCCTCGATAAAGGGATGCGCCTTCACAAAAGCAGAGTGCTCCATGCCAGCAGAAACCAAGATGCCAATGCCCACAAGCACGCCGGAGAACAGGGCGGCCAGCCCCAGAAGCTCGCCCCAACTTGCAGCCATACTGCTATTGAACAGGCCGCGCAGAGCCGTCCCTTCCTCAAAAAGCACGAGCCCCACAACGCCCAGGATAAACGCGGCGACACCCGTGGGAACTCGCTTGGCAAACGAGCGCATGTGGTCGTCATAGCCACACACATCCGTCGCGGGACCGGGCGGCACGGTAGCGACGGCGGGTGCCGGAGCGCGATCGGTAAGGTCACCCTGCACCAGGTCATCGAGCGAGCACTCGAAAATCTGGCACATTTTGATGAGCTTATCCATCTCCGGGTAGGACTTCTCGGCCTCCCACTTGGTGACGGACTGGCGGGACACCCCAAGCAGCATGGCGAGCTGCTCCTGGGTCATATGGCGCTCGGCGCGCAGATACTGAAGGTTGGTACGGAAGCTCATAGTAGGTCCTCTCGTTGGCTGGGAGCGACCGCTCGGGCGTCATGATCTTGGCTCACGGCGACGGCGCGGGCGCGGCATCCCAGCGTTCGGTGCTTTCCTGCCGGCGACTTACACACTACGGTAGCCACATGGCGGAAACCACCAACTTGAGGCTTCATTTTACGCAACCTGCAGGCACCCTATGGTTGCAAACCGCAGGTAGATTAAATGGACGTCATATTATAAGGAGCTTGCATCCCCTGTGAACTCAAACAATCCCCGCCGATGTTACGACCCGTTGCTTGCGGCAACGGACCATCTGCGGGCAGCATTGCGGTAACGTAGGAACCGGGCGAGAGAAAGGATCCACCATGCTGAACGAGAACATCCAGGCCCTCAGGAAATCGAAAGGGCTATCGCAGGAGGAGCTCGCGCTCAAGCCGAACGTGGTGAGGCAGACGGTTTCCAAATGGGAACGCGGGCTCTCGGTGCCCGACGCGGAGATGCTCGTCGCCCTCGGTGAGACGCTCGACGTGCCGGTGAGCAAAGACGAGGCGCGAGGCGATGGGGCTCT
>NZ_QSHS01000052.1:0-1975 GCF_003467795.1 Collinsella sp. AM36-4AA | reverse complement strand
GCCTCGCGGCCTCCCCCTTTTTTGCGTTTACTGGCAACATTCCTTATGCAATTAAATCAATTTAATCATCCACCGCTGAATATAGACGTTCACCGTTCTTTGGTCGGTTCTCTGTTCTCAATGGACTAATATTTGCTTTAGCGCACTGCTGCGCTTGTCCTGTTTTACACGGGTCGTTTTATTGATTGTGACGGAAGGACTCACATGGCAGATGTTCATGAGCTGCTTGATACTTGGATTGCCAATGTCAAGGACGAGGAGCTCCTCGCTGAGCTTAACACGATGAAGGAGCAGGGTGATGAGGACGCCATCACCGACGCTTTCTTCCAGGATCTTGCCTTCGGTACTGCCGGCCTTCGTGGCACTATCGGTGCAGGCACTAACCGTATGAATATCTATACGGTCGGTCGTGCGACCCAGGGATTCGCTGACTACCTCAATGCGACCTTCGAGCATCCGACGGTCGCCATCGCTCGCGATAGCCGCAATAAAGGTGAGCTGTTCGTTAAGACGACGGCTGCCATTCTTGCAGCAAACGGCGTGACTGCCCTCGTTTATCCCAAGATTTCTCCCGTGCCGACGCTCTCCTGGGCCGTCCGCGACCTTAAGTGCTCCGGTGGCATTTGCATGACCGCTAGCCATAACCCGGCGCCGTATAACGGCTATAAGGCCTATGGCCCCGACGGCTGCCAGATCACCAGCGAGGCTGCCGATGCAATTTCTAAGGCTATCGCCGAGACCGATACGTTCACCGGTGTGAAGTCCATGGACTTCGATGAGGCTCTTGAGCAGCGCCTGGTCAAATGGATCGATGACTCGTGCCTCGAGCGTTATTACGACGCCGTTCTCGCTCGCGGCGTTACGAATCTTTCTGCCGAGGAGATTGCCGGCGCACCGCTCAAGCTTGTCTATACGCCGCTGAATGGTACCGGCCTCATTCCTGTCACGACGGTGCTCGAGCGCGCTGGCATCACCGATGTCACGGTTGTTCCCGAGCAGAAGGAGCCTAACGGCGATTTCCCGACCTGCCCGTATCCTAACCCCGAGATCCGTCAGGCCATGCAGAAGGGCATCGATCTCTGCGAGCAGGTTCACCCTGATTTGCTGCTTGCAACTGATCCCGACGCCGACCGTGTTGGCGTTGCCGTTAAGAATGGCGATGACTATCTGCTGCTGACCGGCAATGAGATGGGCGTTCTGCTGCTCGACTATATCTGCAAGACCCGTGCTGCCCGCGGTGAGGACCTCACTAAGAAGGTTGCCGTTACTACTATCGTTTCTTCCGCCATGGTTGACGCTCTGGCCGACGAGTACGGTTTTGAGCTCCGCCGCTGCCTGACGGGCTTCAAGTACATCGGCGACATCATTACTTCTCTTTCCGATGCTGGCGAGGTCGATCGCTTTATCTTCGGTTTTGAGGAGAGCTACGGCTATCTGGCCGGTGACCACGTGCGCGACAAGGACGCCGTGAGCACTTCGCTTCTGATTTGCCAGATGGCGCAGTATTACAAGCTCAAGGGCAAGAACCTTGCCGATGCGATGCACGAGCTTTACGAGAAGTATGGCTACTATCACAACAAGACGATTTCGCTGAGCTATCCGGGCGCTGAGGGTGCGGCAAAGATGGCCGGCATCATGGCTGGTCTGCGTGAGAACCCGCCCGCGGAGCTCGCCGGTTCCAAGATTGAGGCTGTCGTGGATTACAACACCTGCGTGAACGGCCTGCCGAAGGCTAACGTCATTGAGTTCGATCTTGAGGGTGGCAACAAGGGTATTGTTCGTCCTTCCGGCACCGAGCCCAAGATTAAGCTGTACATCTTCGCTAAGGGCACGGATGCCGCCGAGGCTGATGCAGCACTTGACGCGATTGAGGAGTCCGGTCGCAAGCTGTTGGCCTAAGGCTTTGAAAGCCTATTTCTATAGTTAGACGGAGGAGGGGATCTCGGATGAACTGCACCCCAAAACTTGGACGGCT
>NZ_QSHS01000051.1:451-2046 GCF_003467795.1 Collinsella sp. AM36-4AA | reverse complement strand
TCTTCGGCGTGCTGGCGTAAGGGCCCGGCTGCATAGACTGTCATTGCAACCTGGTAAGGGGATGGAGCGGGCCTATGCCCTCCATCCCCTTACTTGTATAGAGGGAGTTCGTATGTTCGCGAAGGATCGCGAAGCAATGCGCCTGACGCCGGCAGAGGTCAGGCTGATTCTTATTGAGTCCCTGCAATGGTGCGCCAACAACGCGGTGTACTTTTTAGGGCTTATCGGCGCGGCGACGTATGATTTGGCTGGCACGGCCTTTTTGGTTGCTGCCATTACGCTCGTACGCAATCTTATGACGTCGGCGGGCAATATGGTGTCGGGCTCGGTCATCGACCGCTTTGGACCGCGCCGGACGTCGTTTGTGACGTGCGTGATTACGGCGGTGCTATCGCTTGGCGTGGGGTTGGCGCCGTTGTCTGTCCCCGGGCTTGTGTTTGCCGCGTGCGTCTTGGGGCTTGCGGGCGGCTTTATCAACACCTGTACGCATGCGTTTCCGGGATACCTGGAGTCGACCACCGAGGGCCGTACCCGCGTGAACGGTCTCATGGTGTTCTACAGCAATATCGCCTATACCGCTGGCCCGCTGCTCGGTGGTGCCATCGTGAGCTGTTTTGCCACGCAATCGGTCTATCTGCTCATGGCGGGCATGATGGGTGTGGCGGCCGTGCTCTCCTTGGGCTGTCACGAGTGTGTTGCTCCCGCAAAAGGGGAGAAGCCGAAGGGCGGCATTCTGGGCGGCATGGCCGAGGGCGCGCGACTTACGTTTCGCGACCACGACCTGCGCCTTATCTTTATCTCGGGCTTTCTGGGCTTCTTTGCGTTTGGCGCGTTCGATTCGCTGGAGTCGTTGTTCTATCGCGATGTGCTCAACGTGGATATCGTCTGGCTGGGCTGGCTGTCCTCGGTCGTGGGCCTCACTTCCTCGGTGGGCGCGTTCATCCTGACCAAGCTTTCTGCTCGCCATGTCAACCTACGATTGTTACTCGGCGCGCTCATGGCCGTGGGCATTGGGTCCATGGTGTACGTGGGCACCGATATGCTGGGGGTCGCGATTATCGGTCAGGCGATTAACGGTCTGGCCTGGGGGTTCCTGGAGCCGCTGCAGATGATCTTGATTCAGGAGCGCGCAGACATCAAATACCTGGGGCGCATTACCGGCTTTGTGCGTTTTGGCCTGATGAGCGCCGGCGTGGTGCCGCTGCTGGCGGCTCCGTTTTTGGCGGAGGCTTTGGGCGTCCAGGCGGTGCTGTTTGGGGCATCGACCATTATTGCGCTGGTAGGAACGCTGTTCTTTGTCACACAAGGGAGACGCCAGGGGCGTTAGCTATACATCAAATTCTAATTTAAGACCACTCACCAGAGAATCTCGACCGTTCACCGAGGATTGGAGCAGATTGAAAAGTGGTATTAAAAACACGTTAGCTGTATGTCTATAATTGGTATCGAAAAGAAACGCGATGTATAGATTCGCGTGCAGGGCAGAAAGGAAAAGCCATGAAGGAAACCGAGAAGATCGAGATCATGCACTTTAGCCAGGAGGGCTACGTCGAGGACGGCAAGAACGTCTACGAGGCCGGCAAGAAGATGACCGC
>NZ_QSHS01000051.1:0-441 GCF_003467795.1 Collinsella sp. AM36-4AA | reverse complement strand
AGGACGGCAAGAACGTCTACGAGGCCGGCAAGAAGATGACCGCGCTCGCCGACAAGGTCGCCGACGAGGGCTACGACGCCGTGTTCCTGATGGGCGTCGGCGGCACCTGGGACGAGCTCATGCAGCTCGAGTACCTCATGAACAAGTTCGGCGACCGCGACCTCGAGGTCTACCTGATCCACGCCGCCGAGTGGAACGTCATGGGCCACAAGCGCATGACCGAGAAGTCCGTCGTGCTCACCGCCTCCGAGTCCGGCACCACCCCCGAGGTCCTCGAGGCCGTCAAGAAGATGAAGGACATGGGCGTGCGCGTCTACGCCATGACCAAGCCCGAGGGCCCCATCGGCCAGGCTGTGGGTGCCGAGAACTGCGTCAAGATGGCTTCCGATCACGGTAACGGCGGCTGCGAGATGGGCTACTACCTCGCCGACTGCTTCGGCC
>NZ_QSHS01000050.1:293-2251 GCF_003467795.1 Collinsella sp. AM36-4AA | reverse complement strand
AGGCGGCCGAGCATGGCGAAGCCCATGGCCGGCAGGATGTTGGCGGCAACGCCAAAGCCAGCAAGGACAAAGGGCGGGATGAAGTCGAGCATGCCCTGGATGGCGTCAGCACCCAGATAGAACGACAGCGAGCACAGCAGGAACGCCATGATGATACCGGTCAAACCGATCAGGAAGTGCATCGCATAGACACCCTTAAGGTTGCCCTGGCCGGAGAAGACATCAGCGCGGTCAACCAGAATCGGCAGGGCGGCGTTGAGGATGTTCTTGATGGCAAGGCACAGCGTGGCGATGGGCATAGCGAGCGCGATGGCTGCCTCGGTGCTCTGGCCCAACTGGATAGCGAAGGCGCAGGCGAGCACGCCGCCGATCGTCTCATCAGGCGGCACGTAGGCGCCGATGGAGATCGAGCCCATGAACAGAAGCTCCAGGCTGGCGCCGATCGCGAGGCCGGACTGCAGGTCCCCCAGCACCAGGCCCACGAGCGGGCACAGGACGATGGGGCGGAACGCATAGAGCGTACCGAGCTGGAAGTCGAACTTACCAAATGCGGCGATAAGTCCGATGAGGATTGCTTGGGTAAGCATATATCCCCCTTTCCTAATAGGACACTACGAAGAGCTCAGACTCTTCGAAATTGAACGCCTAGAGCACGCTTGCGCAGTCAACCTTGGGGTCATCGGCCAGAGGACGGATCTCGACCTCGACGCCGTTGTTCAGCATCTCACGCACATCGGCCTCCTCGGCTGCAGTCAGGAAGATCTGACGAGAGACCTGACGAGCATCGGGGCGCTTCTCGTCCTTGGGCTTGGTGTTGCCCAGGTTGACCGACTTGATCTGCGGGCAGCCTTCAACAAGCTGCTTTGCCTCAGCGATGGTGGCGACACAGATAATCATCTTGTATTTGTCAGTCACACCCGAGTTAATGGCCTCGATGGCATTCGCCATATCCTTGATGACGAGCTTGCAGCCGGCAGGCTTGCCCATCTTGAGCGTCGTCTTCCACACCGGGTCGTTGGCGACCTTATCGCCCACGCAGAAAATGCAGTTGGAGCCAAGGCCCTGGACCCAAGAGACCGCGACCTGGCCATGAAGCAGGCGATGGTCGACGCGAAGTAGCTGAATCATAATGTGACCCCCCAAAGGTCTTGTGCCGTCTTACGGCGTGTCAGTAGGTGCTGCGGATTAGAACTCTTCTTCCTCTTCGTCATCGACCAAAAGATCGTTGACAAACTTCACGCGCGTATCGTCCGCAGCGACGATGGCGCGAATCGTCTCCTCAACCGGCGCCGACTCGTCAGAGAACAGCAGCTGGATAAGCAGAGGAAGGTTCATGTTGGTAACGAGGTACGTGCGGGGACGCGTCTGGACGATCTTGGTGAACTCGTTGTTGACGCTGCCGCCAAAGAGGTCGGTGCAGACAACGACATCATCGTCGGCAGCCATGCCTGCCAGCAGTTTTTGGGCCTCCTCGGCCACGTCCATGCGGTCATCGACGAACATCGAAAGATCGTGGACGTTGTCGCGAGCGCCCGAGAGCAGCTCGACACTCTCCTTGATGCCGGTAGCGAAGTGCGCATGGCTGGCGATGATGTACTGCCTCATTCTGTGTTCCTCTCAATAGCCCGGCGCGTTCCCGCACCCGTTTTCTTTAGTAGTCGAACTGGTGATAGTAGCGACGATACTTGAGGTTGTGCTTGGTGACCGTCTCGTAGTAGCGAGCCAGGCGGTCGGTAACGAGCACCGTCAGAATCCACGGAGACACGATGACGCGGAACTCGTCGTCAAGGCCGGGGATCGCGAACTCGGCAGTGTCGATGACGTTGATGTCGGTGTCGCCGGTCACGCCGCGGGTCAGGAACGCGCGGACGCGCTCGTCGAGCTTGCGGTTCTCGTCCTCGCCCATGAACAGGAAGACCGGGACGCCGGGCTCCACGAGCTCGAGGGTGCCGTGGAAG
>NZ_QSHS01000050.1:0-283 GCF_003467795.1 Collinsella sp. AM36-4AA | reverse complement strand
ACGCCGGGCTCCACGAGCTCGAGGGTGCCGTGGAAGAAGTCGGCCGAGGTGATGTAGCGGGTGCGCTTCCACTGCATCTCCTCGAGGATGCACATCGAGAACAGGATGGTCTCGCCCCACAGGGCGCCGGAGCCGATGAACATGGTGTAGGGGGCCAGGGCGTACTTCTTGGCGAGCTCCTCGGCGCGCGGCTCGAAGCGCTTGCGGATATCGAGCATGTCCTTCCAGATGTCCTTGGTCTGCTCGATAAACAGATCGAACTTGGGGAAGCAGCCGCGGCGGT
>NZ_QSHS01000005.1:68393-107230 GCF_003467795.1 Collinsella sp. AM36-4AA | reverse complement strand
CGTTACGGCGTTTGGTAAAACGCCGTAACAAACTACCGCGTAACTCCCCTAGCTCAGCATTGCATCCATCATCTCGGAGTTGACGGAGTCGTCGGCAGACCACTCGCCGTCGTCGTTGCAGGTGTACTTGAAGATAACCGTGGTCTTCCTGGGCTCGGTGGCCTTGGTCACATCGACCATAACCTGACCGGCCATCTTGTACAGCTCGTCATCGGAAGGAACCGTGTCAAGCGCAGCGACCTTCTCCTGATACTGAGTGGAGAAGTCCTCGACGATCTTGTTCATAGACTTGCATGTGATAGAGACCTCAGCGGTCGCGACACCCTTGTCCTCGTCGACCGTCACGTCGCCGATCTTGTAGTCAAAGCCCTCGAGATAGGTCTTGGCGTACTCCTTGGGATCGATACCCAACTGCTCGCACTCGTCGCCCGAAGCCTCCTCCAGACCAGAGAGGAAGTCGTCGCCACCGTTCTTGACCTCGTCAAACTGCGTCGTAAGATCCTCGGTGATGAGCTCCTCAACCGAAGGACCTCCACAGCCGGAAAGCACGACCACGCATGCAACCAAGACGGCCATGAGGGGCGCAAGCAGCAGCTTCTTTTTCATGTTGTTCCTCCCAATGAGCGGCACCGCGCTTCCCGGACGCGGCGCACGTTGTAATAAGTAAGCCCATACTATCCACTTATGAACGCCCTCGGCAACGCGAAGGCGCGGTCGGTTCGTTTTAGCGTCCGAACGGTTTGCAAGCCCGCCCAACGTGCAATAAAACGCTTCCCCGCGGTGCAATAAAAAAGGTGGCCGGAAAACCCGACCACCCTTGCACATCCTTTGGATGCCGCAGTTTACTTGCGGACGACCTTAACGATGGCGTCACCGGCGGCGACAGCGGAGTCGGCCTCGACGGCGAGTTCGACATCGGCAAACTCGGCGGTGTTGGACACAGCAACGACGACGCAGTCCTTGTAGCCGGCAGCGGCGATCTTGGCGCGGTCGATCTTGAGCATGGGCTGGCCAGCCTTCACGACGTCATCGGCCTTGACGAAGCCCTCGAAGCCATCGCCGTTCATGTTGACGGTATCGACGCCAACGTGCACCAAAACCTCGATGCCGCTATCGGACTGCAGACCCACGGCGTGGCCCATGGTGACGGTCACCTTGCCGTCGCAGGGAGCGTAGACCAGGTCGTCCTCGGGCCACACGGCGCAGCCCTTGCCCAGAACCTCGCCACCAAAGACGGGATCGGGCACGTCGGCCATCTTGATGACCTTGCCCTTGACGGGCGAGCACAGCACGTCGGCGCCGGCAGAAGCAGAGATGGAGGCGGGAGCAGTAGCAGCGGCAGGCTCAGCCTTCTTCTTGAACATGTCAAACAGACCCATACGTTTTCTCCTCTTGATTAAGCGCAACGTTATGCGCATGCCTACGGTGATTATAGTGCTAAATGGCCAAAATACTAAGGCGAGGGCTCGAATCGCAAGCCCTTCCCGGTAGTGCTCGTGGGATGAGCGTCTCCTTTGCATCGCGGGTCGATAAGCCGAGTATCGCCCACGCGCGGGACGGGCAGAAGCGGGCGCGCCAAACCCGACACTTCTTTTCGCGCCCACGGACTGCCGCCGCTCCGTCCCTGACACTTCCTGATACCGGCCGAAACGTGCCAAAATAAACCTGTCCCTTTTTGGCAGGTTTGGCGAGTGTGGGAGTTCGCATGGATATCAAACGCAAGATTTCCGAGGCACAGGGCCTTACCCCTACCGAGCAACAGCTCGGCATCTCGGCCCTTGCCATGGGCGAAAACGTCCGCGGGCTTTCCATTAAGGAATTTGCCGCGTGCGCCAACGTTTCTGTCGCGAGCGTGCACCGCTTTTGCAAAAAACTCGGCCTCGAGGGATTCAAAGACCTCAAAGTCGAACTCATCCGTCTGGCGACCGAGGCGGGCAACCGGCGCGACGTGGACATCAACTTTCCCTTCGATGTCACCTCCACCCCTGCGCAGGTGATGGAACGCATGGAGGGGCTCTACCAGACCACTTTGGCCGAAACGCAGGAGCTGCTCGACCCCACGCAGCTCGACCAGGCCGCCAAGCTCGTCATGCGCGCCGGCACCGTGGACATCTACACGGGCTCGCATAACCTGTATCCAGCGAGGATGTTCCGCGACCGCCTACTCTCGTCCGGAAAAGCGCCACATGCTACGGCAACATCAAGGCACAGGTGCGCACGGCTCTCACCTCGGATTCAGACCGCGCGGCGATCGTTATCTCCTACAGCGGCCTTGCGCCCAACCTCAAGGAAATCTTGCCGATCCTCAGCAGCCGGCATGTCCCGGTCATCGTCATCGGCACGCCATACTGCGCGCGCATTCACCCCGGCTTTGCTGCCTACCTTACGGTGAGCGATCACGAGAGCATGACGCACCGCATCACGCGGTTCGCAAGCCATATCGCCGTGCAATACGTACTCGATTCGCTCTATAGCAGCTACTTTGCCAAAGATTACGCCCGCTGCTCCGAGTTCCTAGAGCGTTCGTTCCCCTACACCCGCCTGCCCGGACTCAAGTAGCGACGAGCGTGGATTTTTGGACACTCAGATAACGAGCGTGAATAATCTCCCACTTTGAGCCCGCACACAGACCAAAACCGGGAGATTATCCACGCTCATTTTGGGTCCCCTGGGAACGCATGAGGAGGGCGGATAGACAGCCGTTATTTGCGAGGCGTCAGCGACGTAAAGAGTCCGTGTTGGTTGCAGTAAAGATATATCCTGCCGCGCCCGGTAATATGGAAGCGCGGCTGCACCGATTGCTCTGGATAGAGCTTCTTAAAGCAGATGCCGTCCATAGTCGCATATGCCACAAAGCTAATGTAGTGATCCTTGGTCATGGGATGATCGAGCGTGACGTACCAATCGTCCTCGATGCGCTCGATGGAAAAGGCGTGGTCCGCGTCCGGCTCTTCGGCCTCCTGGGGAAACATCGTGGAGCCACAGCAGCTAAAGCTGCCTTCTCCGAGCGCGTGCACAACGTTTCCGCAGATAGGGCAAACGTAAAAGACGCCTTTGAGCATATTGCCTGCACGGTTGGCGTTGGCCCGAATGTCACCAGCCAAAAGCTCAGCCACGCTTATGCCGAGTCTCTGGGCCAAAGGCTCAACGAGGGAAATGTCGGGAAGGCCGCGGCCGGATTCCCACTTGCTGACGGCTTTATCGGTCACGCCAAGGCTTTCCGCAAGGGCGCGCTGGGTGAGGCCGCGCTCTTCGCGCAGCTGCTTGATGGCATGCGCTGCCAAAAAAGTATGGGAGGCATTGGTTTGCCGTGTCTGGTTCATGGGCTGTCCAATCAAATTGAAGAAATGGAGTGAACCGGTTCGACAGTCAGTATCCATTTGAAGGCCAGGCTCGACAACCTACGCTGCGTAGACATGCGCCAATCGAACGAGCGCGGATTTTTGGACGCTCATCCTGAGTAGTCATTTAAGAACGTCCCCAATGACCACCCCAACAAGGAGTGTCCCAAACTGCCGGCAGAAAAGGAACGTCCCCAAGTGCCGGCCCAGCAACGCCGATGTTTTGGCAACGACAGCGAGCGGGTCGCATTTGAGACAAGGTGACGTGAAACGAAAGGGCGCTGACCTTCTGGTCGCGCCCTTGAAGTTGAACGTCAGATTGTCCAAATGCGGCCCGCGCAGCGTCGAGCAGTTACGGCGTTTGGTAAAACGCCGTAACTAACGAGCTCCGTACTGCTCGTAGTAGGCGTCGATGGCGGTCTTGAGTTCGTCATCGATGACGACCTTGCCGTCGATCTCGTGGTTGTAGAGAGTCTCGACGACCTCGGCCATGGAGACGATGCTCGCGACGGGGAAACCGTACTTGGCCTCGATCTCCTTCTGCGCGGTGGTCACGCCACCCTTGCCGACCTCCATGCGGTTGAGGGACACGATCAGGCCCTTGATCTCGACATCGGCAGCAGCCTTGACCTTGGGATAGGTCTCGTCGATGGACTTACCGCTGGTGGTGACGTCCTCGACCATGACCACGCGGTCGCCGTCCTGGGGCTCATAGCCCAGCAGGTTGCCCTTATCGGCGCCGTGGTCCTTGGCCTCCTTGCGGTCGCAGCAGTACTTGACCTCCTTGCCGTACAGCTCGTGGTAGGCAATCGCGGTCACGACGGCCAGCGGAATACCCTTGTAGGCCGGCCCAAACAGCACATCAAAGTCGTCGCCAAAGTTATCGTGGATGGCCTGGGCGTAATACTCGCCCAGCTTCTTGAGCTGATAGCCCGTCACGTAGGCGCCGGCGTTCATAAAGAACGGGGACTGACGGCCGCTCTTGAGCGTAAAGCTGCCGAACTTAAGAACGTCGGACTCGACCATAAACTTGATGAACTCTTGCTTGTAAGCCTCCATGCGGGCTCCTCTCGTAATCGCGTACGTGCCTTCCAGTTTAGCGCAGGCGAAGCGTCGATGCGGGCGCGCTTTGAGGCCACGGCATTCTGTAAAGGCTTTGTCAGGGGCAACGGTTTTCCGAACAATGGGGGTTGACATGTCAAACCCCCTCATCAAGAATACGGGCGGATTAGAAAGGGTACGAGATACCCAAAGCGCGCTGCGCCCGTCCATAAGGAGGTGTGCCATGGAAGGCAGTCATAGTCGAAAAACCTGCATGTCGCCCTCGGCACGCCGCGAGGATTCCGTATTCGCATAAGCGTCACGAACCGATCGTCAAAACCGCCACAAAGGTGCCTGTCCCCTTTGTGGCGGTTCGCGAGCTTGACGTGAGCGACATCTAGGTTTTTTGAAGCAAATACGACACGTACGCTAACTCCCTTCAACAAGGAGGACCCTATGCTGATGCTCAAAACCGCTACGGTACTCGAAGCTATCTCCAAGCGCCGCCGCACGGCGCGCCCTACCGCCCACGCCGGCCTGCCCAAGAACACCATATTCGCCGCCACCCATTGTGCTGAGGACACTCTCGTACTGCTTGACGCCACGGCAAACGGCCTCACCGCCGAGCAGGCAACCGAGCGCCTGGACGCCTCCGGCCCCAACACCATCGAGGCGCCGACCAAGACACTCGCCCGCCGTATCGCCGACGCCTTTGTCGACCCCTTCGCCGGCATCCTCGCCGCTCTCGCGCTGGTCTCGCTCTACATCGACGTGCTCGCCGTGCCCGAACCGCAGCGCGACCCCTCCACGGTCATCGTCATCGGCATCATGTTGCTGGTATCGGGCGGTATGAAGTTTATCCAAGAAGCCCGCAGCGGCAATGCGACCGAGGCCCTCAAGGACCTGGTCTCCAACACTTGCACCGCTCTGCGCGACGGTGAGCGCGTCGAGATCCCCTTCGACGAGCTCGTCCCCGGTGATGTGATCCGCCTCTCTGCCGGCGACATGGTGCCGGCCGATGCCCGCATCATCACCGCGCGCGACCTGTTTGTGATCGAGTCCGCACTCACCGGCGAGAGTGAGGCTGTCGAGAAGACCGCTGCCATCACCGTCGTCGAGGGCGCCGACGACTCCGCACTGCCGCTCTCTGCCTGCAAAAACATCGTCTTTACCGGCACCTCCGTGCAAAACGGCACCGCTATGGCACTTGTCGTAGCCACCGGCTCGGACACTTACCTGGGCGGCATCGCCAAGATGCTCAACGGACGCGGCGAGAAGAGCGCGTTTGACCGCGGCGTCTCGAGCGTCTCCATGCTGCTCGTACGCCTCATGCTCGTTATGGCGCCGGCCGTCTTTGCCATCAACGCCGCCACCAAGGGCAACGTCATCGACGCGCTGCTGTTCGCCACGAGCGTGGCCGTGGGCATCACGCCGCAGATGCTTCCCGTCATCGTGACCACGAGCCTGTCGCAGGGCGCCAAGGACCTCGCCCGTCGTCAGGTTATCGTCAAGGAACTGCCGGCGATCCAAAACCTCGGCGCGATGGACGTCCTGTGCTGCGACAAGACCGGCACCCTCACCGAAGACCGCATCGTGCTCGAGCGCTACCTCAACACCGACGGCAACGAAGACGCACGCGTGCTGCGCCATGCGTTTTTGAACAGCTTCTTCCAGACCGGCCTCAAGAACCTTATCGACCTGGCCGTCATCGACCGCGCCGATGTGACGCCCTCGGCCGCAGCACCCGATTCCATGCTGGGCCAGAGCCTGCGCGACCGCTATACCAAGATCGACGAGGTGCCCTTCGATTTCTCGCGCCGTCGCCTGAGCGTAGTTGTCGCCGACGCCCAAGGCAAAACCCAGATGGTCACCAAGGGAGCTGCCGAGGAAATGCTCGAGATCTGCTCCTTTGTCGAGGTCGATGGTGCCGCCCAGCCGCTTACCAAAGATAAGCTCGCCCAGATTCGCAAGCAGGTAGCCGGGCTCAACGCCGAGGGCCTGCGCGTGATTGCCGTGGCGCAGAAAACCAATCCGCGCTGCGTGGGCGAGTTTGGCATCGCCGACGAGTGCGACATGGTGCTGATGGGCTTTTTGGCCTTCCTCGATCCGCCCAAAGCAAGTGCCGCGGGCGCCGTCGCCACCCTCGAGGCCAAGGGCGTCGCCGTTAAGGTCCTGACCGGCGACAATGACCGTGTCGCCGCCACCGTCTGCGAGCAGATCGGCATCGACGCGAGCAACGTCTTGCTGGGCTCCGAGATCGATGCGCTCGACGACGCCGAGCTTGCCGAGCGCGCCGAGAACACCCACCTCTTCGCCAAGCTCTCGCCGCTGCAGAAGGCGCGCCTGGTGCGCGTCATACGCGAGTTGCTCGGCCACACCGTGGGCTTTATGGGCGACGGCATCAACGACGCCGCCGCGATGCGTGCGAGCGACTGCGGCATCTCGGTCGACTCCGCCGTCGATATCGCCAAGGAATCCGCCGATATCATCTTGCTCCAAAAGGACCTGGGCGTGCTCGAGCGCGGCATCATCGAAGGCCGCCGCACCTACGGCAACCTGCTCAAGTACCTCAAGACCACGGTGAGCTCCAACTTTGGCAACGTGCTGTCCGTAACCGCTGCGAGCCTGTTCTTGCCGTTTTTGCCCATGAGCGCTCTGCAGCTGGTGCTGCTGTCGCTGGTCTACGAGATCGTGTGCATCGCACTGCCGTGGGACACCGTCGACAACGCCTGGACTGCCCGCCCGCGCGCTTGGGACGCTGCGTCCATCAAGGGCTTTATGCTCGAGCTGGGCCCCGTGAGCTCGCTGTTTGATATCGCGACTTTCGCCGCGCTCTTCTTTGTGGTGTGCCCCGCCGCCGTGGGCGCAAGCTGGGCAGAGCTTGCCGCTATAGGCGACGTCGCAGGCATGGCGGCCTTTACGGCGCTCTTCCAGAGCGGTTGGTTTGTCGAGTCCATGTGGTCGCAGACGCTCGTGGTCCACATGCTGCGCTCCCCGCGCCTGCCACGCCCGCGCGACCACGCCGCGCCCGCGCTGTGCCTCCTCACCGTGCTGGGCCTGGTGCTCGTCACCTGGCTGCCGGCAAGCCCCATCGCCGATGCGCTGGGTCTCATGCCGCTGCCGCCAATCTTCTTCGCGCTGCTCATCGGCATTGTCGCCGCCTACATCGCGCTCACCCAACTGGCCAAGCGCCGCTACATCGCCCGCCACGGCGAGCTGCTGTAACTTCACCGGCACCCTCGTCAAGGATGTTTGGGCCGCCGCGACCCGCCCCCGCTGGCCGCGGCGGCCCAAAACAGCTAAAAACGCCCCTCACCCCCGCTTTAATTTCTTTTGCAAGTTTTAACTTCTTTTGCTTTCTTTCACTTCTTTTAACAAGGCGCCCGGCGGGCATAAGTTGCTCGCCGGGGGTGTCGGTTCGACGAAGAGGCCTCAGCCGTAGCAACGGATTGCCCAGCGAGAGATTTCCCAAGTGCCAACTCAAACAGTACATGTTTAATCTGTTTCGTTAATTGAAATGCGTAAATATGGTTAACCAAAGAATTGATATTTGGTTAAATAGTAACTGTATATTTGGTTAAATGTACTGGTAAACAATGGTGATAATTATGCCAAAGAAGTACTACACTAGAATTATCGAAAATGAGCTTGACCAGCTGCTGGGTATATTCGGCGCCGTTCTCATCGAAGGACCGAAATGGTGCGGAAAGACGACCACGGCCGAGACCCGTGCGGCGTCCAGGCTCCTTCTCATGGACCCGTCCCGCAACTTCGAGAATCGCTTGCGTGCCGAGACTGACCCGGCTCTTGCCGTTTCCGGCGAGGTGCCGCGGCTGATTGACGAGTGGCAGGAGGTTCCGAAACTTTGGGACGCGGCACGGTTTGAGTGCGACAACCGCAGCGGCGAGCCTGGTCAGTTCATATTTACGGGGTCAGCGACACCGCGAGACGACGAACGTCCAATGCACAGTGGCGCTGGAAGGTTCGCTAAATTGCGCATGGATACCATGACGCTTTTCGAGCTTGGGAAATCCAGCGGCGCGGTTAAGCTGTCGGGCATTATTTCTGGCGAAAAGTTCAATGGCGCTTTCGGATCGCTGGATTCCGCCTCGATTGCCGAGTACGTTGTCCGTGGCGGATGGCCCGCGGCGGTCGGTCGCGATGCGCTGGCTGCGTCGGCGATGGCGAAACGTTACATCGGCATAGTCGCCGAAGAAGATTTGTCTCGTGTCGACGGCTCTCGCCGCGACCCTGAAAAGGTCAAAGCTGTCATCGAATCGCTTGCGCGCAATGAATCCACTTTGGCGACACTCAAGACGCTCGTAGCCGATCTTGGTGGAGAAGTATCGAGACAAACGGCGGCATCATATATATCCCTTCTCGCTCGGGTTAGTTTCGTTCGCGATATTCCCGCATGGAACCCCGCAATGAGATCTCCCGTGCACTTAAGAGAATCGAAGAAGCATCATCTCGCTGATCCGTCACTGGCGGCCGCTGCGCTCGGAGCGACTCCGGCGACATTGCTGCTAGATTTCAAGACGCTTGGGCTGCTTTTTGAATCGTTGGCCCTTCATGATTTGTGGGTTTATGCGCAGGCAAATGGAATGGGCCTCTATCACTATCACGATTCTCGCGATCTAGAAGTCGATGCAGTCATTGCGGCTCCCGGTGGAACGTGGATCCCGGTCGAAATCAAGCTCAGCTCCGCCCAAATCGAAGAGGCGTCTGACAGCCTTATTGCTGTCGAGAAGCGTATGGTTGCCGCCGGAAACAACCCGCCAGTTTCGAAAGTCGTAATCATTGGATTTGGTTCACAAGCCTATGTCACTGACCGCGGCGTCCAAGTTGTTCCGCTGGATGTGCTCGCGCCGTAGTGCAATTGCAAGTTTTTACTTCTTTTAACAAGGCACCCGACGGGCATAGGCTGCTCGCCGGGCGCCTTGGTTAGGATACTATTGCTGTTGAGAACGCCTAGGCCAAATCTTCGCCGTTGGTGGCGATAACCTTCTTGTACCAGTCAAAGCTCTTCTTCTTGGAACGCTTGAGGGTGCCGTTGCCGGCGTCGTCGCGGTCCACATAGATAAAGCCGTAGCGCTTGGACATCTCGCCCGTACCGGCCGAGACCAGGTCGATCGGGCCCCAGGTGGTGTAGCCCAGCAGGTCAACGCCGTCCTCGGTCACCGCATCGCGCATCGCGGCAATATGCTGACGCAGGAAGTCGATACGGTAGTCGTCGTTGATAGAACCATCCTCCTCGACAACATCCCTGGCACCCAGACCGTTCTCAACCACAAACAGCGGCTTCTGATAACGGTCGTACAGGTCATTAAGGGTGATGCGGAAGCCCAGCGGATCGATGGCCCAGCCCCACTGGCTCTCCTGCAGGTAGGGGTTCTTGGCGCCGGCGAAGGCGTTGCCCTGGGTGCGCTTGACATCGGGGTTGTCGGCACCGGCAGAGCAACGGGTGCTGTAGTAACTAAAGCTGATGAAGTCGACGGTGTTGGCAGCCAGGACCTCGCGGTCCTCGTCGGTCATGCCCACATCGATGCCCAGGCGCTCGAGTTTCTTGACGGCATAGGCCGGGTAGTAACCGCGGCTCTGGACGTCGACGAAGAAGTAATTGTCCTGGTTGTCAAGCTGAGCCTGGCGTACATCGCCCGGACGGCAGCTGTAGGGATAGTAGGTGCCCGCGGCGAGCATGCAGCCGATCTTGACCTCGGGGTCGATCTCGTGGGCGATCTTGGTTGCCCAAGCGCTGGCGACGAGCTCGTTGTGGGCGGCCAGGTACTCGACGGCTTCCTTGTTCTCGCCCTCCTCAAAGACCAGGCCGGCACCCATAAACGGCAGGTGAAGGATCATGTTGATCTCGTTGAAGGTGAGCCAGTACTTCACCAGGCCCTTGTAGCGGGTGAAGATCGTGGTCGCGAGGTTCTTGTAGAAGTCGATGAGCTTGCGGTTGCGCCAGCCGCCGTACTCCTTGATGAGGTGGACGGGGCAGTCGAAGTGCGTGATGGTCACGAGCGGCTCGATGCCGTGCGCCTGGCACTCGCGGAACACGTCCTCGTAAAAGGCCAGGCCGGCCTCGTTGGGCTCGGCCTCGTCACCGTTGGGGAAGATACGGGTCCAGGCCAGGCTCACGCGGAAGGTCTTAAAGCCCATCTCGGCAAAGAGGGCAATGTCCTCCTTGTAGTGATGGTAGAAATCGATGCCGGTCTGCGCGGGATAGTAATAGCCGTCCTCGAAGTCGAGCATCTTGCGCTGGCCGGAGACCACCGCGTAACGCTCCGGGCCGTGCGGCGCCACATCCACGTTGGCCAGGCCGCGACCGTCAACGTTGTACGCGCCCTCGCACTGGTTGGCAGCCGTCGCGCCGCCCCACAGGAAGTCATTACGGAAAGCCATGCATCGATCCTTTCACACGCTGTTTGTCGTGGCTTCAGTATCCCCGTAAGCAGCGCGCCACTCAACGGCAACGGCGCAGGTCGGCACTTCTTTTCGCGCACAGACGCCCGGCAGCCGCCCCCGTCTGACACTTTTTGATACCTGCCCGCCCAAACCGCCAACCACCACAAAGGGGACAGGCACCTTTGCGGCGGATTGGGCCCGGTTTGTCTCGATCTGTAACAGTTAGGCAGCCAAAACCGGGCCTGGTGTTACAGATCGAGATTTTTCGGGCAGCCCCTTCAGTTTGTCTAAATCTGTAACAGGTAGAGACGATTTAGCCCGCTAGATGTTACAGATCGAGATGGAAGATTCTAGTCGCAGGCGATGTCGAGGTTCTTGCCGACGAGGCCTACGTAGCCGCCTTCGGCTGCTTTGGGGCTGTCGGCGTGGCAGAGGACCCACTTGTCGGCCTTCCAGTAGCAGTAGCTGTCGCCGGCCGCGGGCATGTCGGCCGCCGCCTCGGGGCGCGGGCCGTTGGTACCCGCCGGCAGCGCAACCATCACTTGGAAGCCGCCGTCGTCGACCATGCAGGGCGTGTAGTGAAGCGTGGTGTTGAAGACCTCGACGACCTTGCCCGCCGGCACGCGGAACGCCTTGACGCACGCGGTGTCGAGCTTGCCGTCCTCGATCTCCCAGCGATGCGCCACGAGCAGGATAAAGTCGCGGGCGCCCAGGTTAAACTCGCTGGCGCGGTGATACTCCAGGCAGTTGAGGCGTGTGTTGTGGCCGTTGCACCAGCCGAGCTGGAAGGGGCGGCCGCCAAACATGAGAAAGCCCAGTTTGTCGGCATCCTTGACGCCCTCGAGCTCCGGCGCACTTGCTACGTACTTACTGCCCTCGGGGATGGGCGTGGCAGAGAGCGCCTCGAGCACGGGCGACGTGAGCACGGACGGAACGTTATCCCAAACGTTGCCATAGGATTTGAACTCGGGATCGTTGACAGAGTAGATATGCATGTTCACTCCTGTTTGTAAATGTGACTATACGAACATTCTAGAACAAACATGAGCGATTTTGAACGCTCGTCCCGACCAATCAACAAAAAGGCGCCCCCGCATAAGCGAAGGCGCCCAATGCGCTCGTTTTGGGCGATAAAGCTCTTATGCCTGCTGATAGTGCAGGTGCTTCTCATCGATATCGGCCAGATCGCGGTCGAGGTAGCGGCGCGCGAGCCAGTTTGCCATGGGAAGGTTCTGGTCCAGGTAGTTACCGCACTCCTCGGGAGCGGCACCGGGGACATCGCCCTCAAAGCCGGCGACAAACTCGAACAGTTCGCGCACGAGCGGCAAGATTTCCTCGCTCGTCAGCTCACCAAAGACAACCAGGTAAAAGCCCGTACGGCAGCCCATGGGCCCAAAGTAGACAATGCGGCTCGACCACTCGGCATGATTGCGGAGGAACGTCGCGCCCAGGTGCTCGATGGTGTGGCACTCGGCCGTGTTCATGACCGGCTCTTTGTTGGGCGTGGTCAGGCGTAGGTCAAAGGTGGTGACGGCGGCGCCGGTCGCCGGATCGCGGTCGATGCGGCTCACGTACACGCCGGGCTCAAGCAGCAGATGGTCAACGGAAAAGCTCGCGATGCGCTCCATGGCAGATCCTCTCGATAGTCAAATTGGGACGGGGCTCTTTTAGCTGGTTCGAATGGTCGCACCAATCATACCAGTCAAAAAAGCCCCGTCCCAAAAAGACAACTTAGCCAAGGACACGGGCCATACGGGCCTTGAACTCGGACAGGAAGCGCGGGGTATCGACGGTCAGCGCCACGAGTGTGCTCTTGTCGGGATCTGCCACGCGGCGCTCATCGCAGATGGTGCGGCCGCGATACTCACCCAGCAAGTCAACACGCAGGTTACAGCCGAGCGCACCCACGAGCGTGGGATCAATCGCCACGGCAACCGCCAGCGGATCGTGCAGCGCGCAGCCGCCCAGGTAGGACGCGTTCATCTCGTACGAACCAATGTAGTGCTCGACCATGCTCGCAAATGCGCAGCCGGCCATGGTTCCCGAACCCGTCCAGCCGGCAATGTCGCGGCGCGTGAGCACCACGCGATGCGTCACGTCCAGGCCCACCATGGTGAGCTTACGGCCCGAGCGCAGCACCGCGTCGGCTGCCTCGGGGTCGCTCGCCATGTTGGCCTCGGCGCCCGCGCTCACGTTACCGGGCACGGTAAGGGCGCCGCCCATCACGACCACGCGGCCGATGGACATCATCGCCGCCGCATCGCGCTCCAGGGCGAGCGCTAGGTTGGAGAGCGGGCCAGTCGCTACGTAGACCAGATCGGGACCATAGGTGCGCGCGGCATCGATCAGATAATCGACCGCAGCGTTGCCGTCGGCCGAGGTCGCCCCCACCGGCTCGTAGGGCGACGCGGGCACGCTCGCGCCGCCGATGCCGTTCTTGCCGTGAATGAGCGCGGTGGACGCCGGCGGCGTATAGGGCTCAGTCGCTTGCAGAGGACGGTCGGCACCCAGGTACACCGGCACCTCGGGACGGCCCAACAGGTCGAGCACCGCCAGGCAGTTGTGCGCCGACTGCTCGACGCGCACGTTGCCAAAGCATGTGGTGATGCCCACGAGCTCCACCTCGGGGCTCGCGATGGCATAGGCAAGCGCCATCGCATCGTCCACACCCATATCCAGATCAAGGATCAGCTTCTTGGTTGCCATTGTTCTGCTCCGCTTCTCCGTCTTTATCGTTTAACCAAACCAATGTTCAACTTCGGCGCGCGTGGGAATCGATTGCTGAGCGCCCAGGCGCGACACCGTCACTGCCGAGGCGCGAGCACCCGCGGCCATGCACTCAAAGAGCGGCAGGCCCTCCAGGCGAGCCGCCGCAAGCGCACCAATAAACGTATCGCCCGCGGCCGTCGTATCGACCACCGCGCACGAAAGTGCCGGCATGCGCAGCAGCTCACCGTCATCGCCAAATGCAACTGAGCCGGCACCGCCTAGCGTGATGACCGCAGCCCCGGCGCCCTTGTCGAGCAGCGCATTGAGCGCGGCGACGCAACTCGCATCATCCGTGGGCAGAATGCCCGTCAGCACCTGGCACTCGGTCTCGTTGGGGCAGACCAGGTCGACCGCAGGCCAGACCTCCGCAGGCAGCTCGCAGGCGGGCGCTGGATTAAAGACCGTATAGAACCCCAGCTCGTGAGCGCAAACAAGCGCCTCGGCCGTCGCCACAAGGTCACATTCGCCCTGGGCGATAAAGACGCTTCCGGCAGCCGGGGCAATCTCGCTGGCGTCGCCGTCGAGCTCATGGGCCACCAGACGCCTCAACGCGCAGGCAACGTCCGCGCCCGCAAGCGCATGGTTGGCGCCCGGTGACAGTATGATGCGGTTGTCGCTCTCGCAGCGAATGATAGTCGCGGTACCGGTCTCCACGTCATCGCGACGCGCCACAAACTCAACGCCCACGCCGGCATCCTGGAGCCCTGCCACAAGCGCATCGCCAAAGGTATCGCGCCCAACAGCGCCGATCATGCACGTGCGCGCATCCATGCGCGCAGCGGCAACGGCCTGATTGGCTCCCTTACCGCCGGCGTTGGTGATAAAACCGCTGCCATCGACCGTCTCGCCCGCGCGCGGCATGCGCTCGCACGCCACCGAAAGGTCCATGTTCATGCTGCCGAACACCGCAACGATGCTGTGATCCGCCATGGAAACCTCCTCGTCTTCAGGCTTTGCGCCCACCGTCGACCAACGATTGTGCACTCTCGCACCCCCTATAACTTTAGTCCACTTTGATGTGGACGCGCGCTTGAGCTTGCGCCAGCAGCAAGCATTCACAGGGGCAGGCAGCTACAATGAATACGTGCTGATTATTCTCGTCATTGGATGATGTTTTATGGAACAATTCTCGCAATCGGGCTCGCGCGGTCGACGCCGCACGGGCAACGAGCCGGCGCCGCACGAACGCGTGAAGGGCGAGCGCCGTGCCAACGAGCCGCGACGCACCGCGAGCCCCCATCGCGCTTCTGCCAACAACGCGGGCCGCGCCAACACTCCCGCCGCGGAGCAGACGCCTGCTCGCCCCAAGTCCCGCTACATCCCTGCCCTCGACGGCCTGCGCACGCTTGCCGTCGTCGCGGTGGTGCTCTATCACCTCAACCTCACGTGGGCTCAGGGCGGCCTGCTTGGCGTCACGATCTTCTTTGTGCTTTCGGGCTATCTGATCACGCGCTTGCTGCTCAACGAAGTCGCTAAGACCGGCCGCATCGACCTTAAGAGCTTCTGGATTCGCCGCATCCGTCGCCTGGTCCCCGCCGTGGTGACCGTTGTGGTTGTAACCTGTGCGCTGTGCACCGTCTTCAACCACGTGATGCTCACCAAGATGCGTCCCGACATTCTGCCGTCGCTGCTGTTCTTTAACAACTGGTGGCAGATTATGCAGGACGTCTCGTACTTCAACGCCCTGGGCGACCCCTCGCCGCTTACGCACTTTTGGTCGCTCGCCATCGAGGAACAATTCTACCTGGTTTGGCCACCGCTGCTGTTTGCCATGGTGTCCATGCATGTGAGCAAACCCAACACGCGCCGTGTGGTCCTGGGACTCGCAACGGTATCCGCCCTTGCCATGATGGTGCTCTACAACCCTGCCGCCGACCCCAGCCGCGTGTACTACGGCACCGACACCCGCGTCTTCTCGCTGCTGCTGGGCGCCTGGATGGCCTTTATCCCCGATCGCGACCTGGCGCCGGTGCGTCTCGCTCATCGTTTGGGGCTCAATCGCCTGGCTGGCGCCGCCAAGCACGGCAAGAACGCCGAGGGCGAGCCTGGCGAGAAGGCCGACAACGCAGCCGAGACCGTCCCGGCACAGCCGAGCGCCCTCGTGCGCTTTTGGTCCTCGCCCGCATCCATCGATGTGCTGGGCGTCGTGGGTCTGGTTGGCCTTGCCGCCATGGTCGCGCTCACCAACGGCTACACCGCGTTCCAGTATCGCGGCGGCACGCTGCTATGCTCCATCCTCACGCTCATGGTCATCGCGGCCTGCGTGCAGCCCCAGGGAATGGTTGCCCGCGCACTGTCCGCCGAGCCGCTCGTGTGGGTTGGCAAGCGCTCGTACAGCATCTACCTGTGGCACTATCCGCTACTGTTGCTCATGAACCCGGTCGCCAACATCAACGATACGCCGTGGTGGCAGTACATTTTGCAGGTGTTGTTGGTGGTCGCCGTAGCCGAATGTTCATATCGCTTTATCGAGACGCCGTTTAGAAAGGGCGCCTTTGGGCGCACCGTATCCGAGTTTCGCGACGGCGCCACCACGCCCGCCAACTGGGTACGCGCGCACGTCCCTGTCTGCGCAGCCTGCGCTGTCGTGTTGGTCGTTGCACTGGGCGGCCTGGTCTTTGTGCCCGAGACGTCTGCACTGAGCGGTGAGGGCGCCGAAGTCCTCAACAAGGAAGCCAAGAACACCGCGCCAACGGACCAACAGGCAGCCGACGACACCGACAAGGACAACGACGGCTTCCCCGATGGCTCCTACGACCTGTTGATGATCGGTGACTCCGTGTCGCTGCGCGCCGTTGATTCCTTTGACGGCGTGTTCCCGGACAGCCATATCGATGCCGAAAAGGGCCGCCAGTTTGATGCGGGCCGCGCGACATTTGAGGGCTATCTCCAACAGAACCTTGCCGGCAAGATCGTGGTCTTTGCACTGGGCACCAACGGCTTGGTAACCGACGACCAGATCGACGCCATCATGACCGATGCAGGAGATAAGCGTATTGTGGTGTTTGTGAACACGCGCAGCCCGCAGCCGTGGGTTGACTCTACCAACCAGGCCATCGCCAACGCTGCTACGCGCTACAAGAACGTGCGCGTTATCGACTGGTACGGATACAGTGCCAATCGCAACGACCTGTTCGATGGCGATGGCACGCACCTGTCGACCACTGGCGTGACTGAGTACCTCAACTTGATCCACGATGCTGTCAAGAAGGACCTGCCCGTGCATCCCGAGGATCACGTCAACGATCCGCAGCCGGCGGCCGTCAAGTCTGCCACCGACGCGCTCGTCAATGCGCTCGCTCTCAAGCCGCACAAGCTGGGCACCGACAAGTAACCTGCAACGCAAACTTCCCACATCCGGAGGGGGTGCCTGCCACGGCAGGCACCCCCTCCGGCAGTTAGGGACGTTCCTTATGTGCCGGCACCTAGGGACACTCCTGACACAGCCGAGGAACGCCCTCCTTGCGACCGAATTCTGGGCACCTCGCCACCCCGAACGTTGTTTCCAAGCCCACACCCGCAGCAAACAACCCAAAATCACTCTTTTCGAGCCGGCTCCAAGGGGTCGTGGACAAAAAGGGGCAAATATGAGTACTGTTACCATTTTAGTAGCAGGCAAAACCACCCAAAATGGCGCTCATGCGGTAGCGCGCGACCCTTCCAGTTGACCAGAATGGCCGGCTTAGGACTTGGAGACCCGCTTTTAATAAACAGATTCTTAACTATGTTCATTATTTTCTTGGTCGTAAATGCTATCGGCAAGGCAACAGTACTCATATTTGGCATTTTTTGTCCACTGCCATATAACTAACGCCCTATTGCGGGCAAAAAACAGGCCGCAGTCCATCGCTGCGGCCTGTTTGGAGTCCAAAAGAGGCGCTAAGCGCTGTAACCCATCGCCTGTAGAACAAACATGACGACCGTCAGCACCGTAATCACACCGATAGTCGCCCAAGTGAGCACATTCCACACGCGGCCGTTGCGGTTAGTGCCCATAATGTGACGGTCAGCGGCAATAACCACCTGGAACACCAGAACCACGGGCAGCAGCACGCCATTGATGACCTGCGAGGTCATCATAATCTGGAACAGATCGACGCCGGGCATAAGCACCAGCACGGCAGAGATACCGATGATGGCCGTAATGATGCCGCGATAGACCGGGGCCTCGTCCCAGCTGCGGTCGGCACCGCGCTCCCAGCCAAATGCCTCGCAGATAGCGCTCGACGTAACGCCCGGCAGCACGCAGGCGGCCAAGAAGCTCGCCGCGACCAGGCCCGAGGCAAACAGTACCGTGGACCACTGACCCGCAATAGGCTCCAGCGCGCGGGCAGCATCGGCGGCATCGCTAATCTGAATACCCGCCGGGAACAACACCGTACCGGTCGTGATGATAATAAAGCCGGCAATGACATCGGCAGCAAGCGAGCCGCTCACGGTATCGATGCGCTGCAGCACGATATCGTCCTCGCCCGCGTTCTTATCGACCACGTTGTTCTGCGCCAAGAAAATCATCCACGGCGCGATGGTGGTACCGATCGTTGCGACCACGAGCGACACGTAGCTGGGGTCATTTTGAATGTTAGGCACGACCAGGTCGACCGCGACCTCACCCCAGTTGGGGCCAGCCATAAACGCGGCGACGATATAGGTCACGAACACGCAGCTCACCAGCAGCAGAATCTTCTCGATGCGCTGGAAACTACCCGACATGGTAAGCATCCATACCAGCAGCGCCACCAACGGCACCGAGATGCTCGCCGGCACGCCAAAGAGAGCAAGACCGCTGGCGATGCCCGCAAACTCCGAAATGGTCACAGCCGTGTTGGCGATCAACAGCGCCGCCATAGCAAGTACACTCTTGCGCACGCCAAAGCGCTCGCGAATGAGCGATGCCAGGCCCTTACCCGTGACGCAGCCGCAGCGCGCCGCGGTCTCCTGCGTCACGATGAGCAGCACAGTCATGACGGGAAGCATCCAGAGCATCTTGTAGCCATAGCTGGCGCCCGCACTGGAATACGTTGCAATGCCGCCGGCGTCATTGCCCGAAAGCGCCGCCAGCAGACCGGGACCCATAGCGCCAAAGATGGCCGCGATGGTCAGCTTTTGCTTGGTGCCCGACTTTTGCTTGGTATTTTGCACGCGACCACCTAACCCATGACTGACATGGCGAGCAGCACCGCGGCGATGCAATACGCCACACACGAGATCATGACGGCAATAACGTTCATGGCGGTGCCCGACGTGTTGAGGTCATGCTCGTCACGCCAGAACAGCACCATCAGGTAAATCACGGCACTCATGTTGCCAACCAGGCAAATGATGGCAGCGATATTAAAGCACCCGGTAAAGAGTTGCTCCTCAAACATGGGCGCATCGGGGAATGCAGCGGTGCGCACCAGCTGGGCGCACAGGTAGGTCACGAGTGACAGAATCAGGCCCATGCCCGTGCTCTGGAAGAAGAACCCCAGATACGGCTTGGGCTCGTCGTCGTGACCGTCATACTCCAGGAAGTAGTTCTTGACGAACGACACCATGCGCGAGGCCGCCAGCAGCACGAGCGGCATGGCGCACATGGGGAACACCACCAGATGCGCGGAGCCGAGCGCCGTTCCCAGCACGGTCGCCATGATGCACGACGCGATGCCCCATACAACAACCCAGTACTGGCGATGCACGAACCAGCTGAGCACGTTCGTCGAGTCGTCGGACGCGCTGTCACCCGAGCCGACACCAGCGATCTGCAGGTCCTCCTGATGCTCCTCGGCGATAACGTCCATGGCGTCGTCGAAGGTTACGATACCCAGGATGTGGCGGTTCTCGTCGCAGACGGGGATAGCGACCAGGTCATACTTGGTCATCTCGTCCGTTACGTCTTCCTGGTCCTCGTCGGGCGACACGTAGACCAGGTCGCGATAGGCCAGCTGACCCAGCGTGGCGTCGCGATCGGCTACGATCAGCGTTCGCAGCGAAAGCACACCGGTCAGCATGCCGCTCGGATCCTCGGTATAGACGTAGTAGACGCTCTCGAAGTCCTCGTCGAGCTCGCGAATCGCCTCGATGGCGTCACCGACCGTTGCCGTGGCGGGCAGGGAGACAAACTCCGAGGTCATGATGCGGCCGGCGGTGTTGTCCTCATACCCCAGCAGGTTACGAATCGCCTTCTCCTCCTTGACGCCCATCAGGCGCAGGAGCTTCTCGGCCTTCTCGTAATCAAGCTCGTCGATCAGGTCGGCAGCGTCGTCCGGGTCCATCATGGCCAGCATCGACGATGCGTCGGTGTCGGACAGGCCCTCGAGCATCTCGGTCATAAGCTCGTCGTCATCGAACTCCGAGATGGCCTCGGCGGCCTGGGCAGTATCGAGCTGCGCAAACACCTGCGCACGCAAGCGCGGGTCGAGCTGCTCGATAATGTCGGCGATGTCGGCAGGGTGCAGCTCGCCGAGCGTCTTGTGCGACACCGAGAGTTGAATGTTCTTGGTCGAGCGGTCGAGCAGGTCCATGTAGGACCAAGCGATGATGTCCTCACTGAGCGGCTTGCCCAGGTGCTTCATAAAGCCTTCGACGATATGCTCGAGTGCGGGGCTGATCGCGCGCAGCAGACCGCGGGCACCGACCTCGGCACCCAGCAGGCGCAGCTGGTTTTCGCCCGACATGGAAAACTTGATGTCGTTGACGCGCACGACCTTCATGCCCTGCGTGTCGACGATCTGCTTATTGAGAACATCGCGCGCCAGCAGGAGCTCGGTCGGCTGCAGGTACGAGAAGCGAATATTGGTGGCAGACGTATTGAGATACACGCCCGTCTCGTCGATGCGGTCGACCCATTTGCGCCAGCTGATCATGAACGGCGTTTTGCCGGGACCGCGGAACGCGAGCGACGTCACGTGCGGAAAAACTTCGCCGGTTGCAATGCCAAAATCGTTGACCACGCCGAGCTTTTCGCCGTCGACGTCCAAGACCGGCAATTTGAGCATCTCACTCAGATAATTCAATGGTGCTCCCCATCATTATTCCTCCGGACGCGGCCGCGCGTGCGGCGTCCGGGGGCTTCTGGATATGTATACGCATGCGCGGGCGGCACGCCGCTCGACGCTTACACCCCGTGCATGCGCAAAAAGCACCTGCATGGGGTCATCGACTGTATGGTCGAGGTTTGGATTTCACCTGTAACCTTTCTCTTGACCCTCATTAACCGCAGTAACTATAGCATCAGCATCGCCCTGCGGCATCGAATTTATGCGCTGCACATTGCAGGCATACCAAACGCTGACGTATCCGTGACATAGCCATTGGGGACGTTCTTAAACGACTACCCAATGACTACTCTGTAGTGTCATCGTCCTCGGCAAGTTGGGGGAACACGGCGTCCTTGGGCATGGTGACCTTCGTCAGCAAGGTGAGCTTTTTGCTCAGCGACGTGTCCGTCTTGACCAGGTCGCTGAGCGTCACGATCTTGTAGCCGTCGGCGACAAGACCGTCGATAATCTGCGGCAGCGCCTCGAGCGTCTGCTCGGCGCATTCGTCTCTATCGGTGAGCAGCACGATATTGCCCGGCGTCACCGAATCGAGCACCGTTGAGACCTGCTCGTCGGCACCGTTGAGCAGCCAGTCGCCCGAGTCAATATTCCACGAGACCACGGCGGAGACCAGGTCCATCGCATCAATCCAGTTTTGCTCGTCAAAGGCAGCGTAGGGAGCACGCAGCAGCATCGTCTTCACGCCGGTCGCCGACTTAATCGCATCGGTGCCTTTCGCGATCTGCTCGCGTACCGCCTCACGGTCCTGACCCTTGAGCGAATCGTCGCTGTAGCTGTTGGATCCGATCTCGCACCCGGCATCGACAATCGCCTTGGCCGTGGCAGGCGAGGCCTCGGCCGCATCGCCCGACAGGAAGAACGTCGCGGTGACGCCCTTTTCCTTGAGTACCTGCAAAATCTGCTTGGTCGCACCGCTCGGGCCCTCGTCAAACGTCAGCGCCACGTACTTTTCGTTGCCCTTGGGCGCCACGCTGGCGCACGCAACGACGCAATCGGTGGCGGGCACAACCTCGCCGCGGTCCTGCGTCTTGCCCGACTGCTCACCGACCCACACCTCGGAGCGGCCCTGAACGCCCCACGTCTGCACATACTCGATAGCGCCCGTGCCCTCGACCTTGAGCTTGGGCTCGATAACCGTAGCCTGAATCTCGTGCTTCTCGTAGGTGTTACGGCCATCCTTGACCGTCACCTTCTCGCCGCCCTCAAGTTCGCGGCTATCCCATTTGCCCTGCTTCACGCGCTTGCCGTCGACCTTCACCGACAGCTTTTCGCCCCCATGGCGCTTGAGCACGCTGTCATCGACGGCCAGTAGGTCGCCTGCGTCGTAGGTGTCAGTCAACTCCTGGTCGTCTATGAGATTCTGCAGCGTAGAGCCCACGCGCACCGCGGTCTTCTGGCCGTTGAGTTCCACGTCCACGCTGCGGTTGACGTAGCCCACGACGGCAGCGATAAACAACACGAGTGCGCAACCCACGGCGATGAGCGCATAGGGCAGGCGAGACGAACGACGGGGCGTACGGCTGTTGCCGATGCGCGCGCTGCGATCGCTAAAGCCGCGGCTATGGTTGAGGTACATCGCGCCGGGCTTACGGTGACGCTTGCGCTGACCGCTGGGCAGCTGCCCCAGATCGCGGCGCGCCGTCGGACGCGTACCCGAACGCCCGTTTAAGTTGGATCCGTTTTGGCGCATATGCCCTCCCCCATAAACACAGCAAGCCGGAGCAACAGGTCTCCGGCTTGCCTCCCATCATTTGGTACGTCGCTATTTTGTAGCTTTTGACGAGCCTCCGCTCGCCTTTTGGTATTCGTCCTTAAAGGCCTTGAACATGCCGCGCGTCTTGCCGAGCTGCTTGCCCAGTGCGCGACTGCCCTTGTCCACGGCAACCGACCCCTTGTCGTCGAGCACCTTGGCGCCCTTTTTGACCTTATCGCCCACCACGACGCTGGCCTCGGCGGCCTTGGCAGCCGCACCGCCCGAATACCCGAGCGACTTGACCTCGTCCGAGACGACCATCGCGCCGTTCTCGTAGCCGCGCAGCATCGTCGGCGGCACCTGCGTGTCGCCCACCAGCACGCTCGAAGCGGCACCGGCGGTCACATAGAATGCCTGTACGATGCCCGAGCGTGGCTTGAACTCAACGTCCGAGCAGTAGCCCACGACATCGCCCGATTCCGTGCGCACGTCCATACCAACCCAGATGATGCAATCGTCCAGGTTGATGTCGAGGCGCTTGGCGGCGGCAGCATCGTACGTGTCCTTGACGTCATCGACCGCAATGGCGCCCTCGTAGACACCAATGGCGTCGAGCGCTACGAATCGGTCGGGGCGCTCGATCATGCCCGCGATATCGGACTGGCGGACCATAAAGCCGACCACGCGCGTACCGCCCGGGGTAAAGACCGGAAAGTGAATCTTTCCGAGCTTTTTAGGGCTACGCGGCGTGCCGTCCTTTTTGGTGCGCTTGTCCTCGGTAGGCTTGCGATAAATCTTGGCGCCGACAAAATCCCCGGCGCGCATTATGCCTCGGTCGAGGGCTCCGCAGCCTCGGTATCAGCCTCGACGGCGTTCTCGACCACGACGTCGGCGGCAGGCGTCACGTTGCCACCCGAAATAGCGTCGTTGAGCTGCTCGCGCAGCTGGTCCATGCGCTCGCGGGCCAGGTCGACCTTGGCGCGCAGGTCGTCGGTCTTGGCGTCGACCATCGGGCCAAAGTCATTCACCGCAGCACGGGCCTCCTCGGCGCTGTGCTCGTAGGTGTCGCGCATATTGTCCCAGGCGTCGTTGGCGATATCGGCAGCCATGGCGCGGGTCTCGGCGCCCGAGCGCGGGGCCAGAGCAACACCGATAATAGCGCCGGCAGCGGCACCAAAAAGTGCGCCGGAGACAAAGCTGAAAGTCTTACCCATGATCATTCCTCTCCTGCGGGCACGTCGGTGCCCACCGTTTGAATGCTGTCCATTATACCCGCAGCGCATCACTTGCCGCTCCGCTCATCTGCGTACGGCAAAGGCGCAGGTACGTGATGGTGATAAACGCGTAGGCCTACTCCTGAGGCATAGCCGGCATGGCCACCGTGGCACCCGGGTCCTCGCCGGCGCCGTCCACGAGTGGCAGGCCGCCCTCATGCGCAGGTCCTGCCGGAACCGTCGCCGCACCGCCAAAGACGGCAGCGGAGGCCTCGTGGTTCTCGGCAACCGCGCCCTCGGTATCAATCGCCACCTGGGGCTCGTCGTCAAAGTTGGGGACGCCCTGGGGCTCGGTGGGAACGGGCTCGGCGGTCGCATCGGCAACGGGCTCGGCGTCGACCGGCACATCGCCCTCGTCAGCGCCCTCGTCCTCGGCAGCATCTTCGCCGTTCGCAGCAGCGACGGCCTCGTGAGGATCCTTGCCCTCGGCCTCGGCGCGCATGCCCAGCACCAGGTTGCGCAGGCCCGCGACCGTGCCTTCCACGTCGGGGGCAGGCTGGTCGGCGTGCAGGTACGCCCAGTCCATCATAAAGGTGGCCGACGACAGCGCACCGATGGCCAGTGCGTCGTCGGGACACGAAAGCTCGACCTCAAAGACACGCTCGTCATGCTCGCTTACGCGCGTGCGGCCGCACGAGATGCTACCGGCAAGACCGGTCTCGTTCATGAGCTCGACCGTCACGTGCTCCAGCAGGTGGCAGAGCTCGGTCTGACCCATGCAGTCCTGGAACTCGCGGCCGGAATCGCCCAGGCACAGGTGCTTGGCAATCGCCGGCACCAGGTAGTACACGCGCGCCGTGGCCTCGATGTCCTCCGAGGTCATGAGCGGCATGCCGGGGTTCACCAGCACATGCGCACAGATCTTGTCCTCGCTGACGGTGACCTTAAGGATGTTGAACAGGCCTGCCATAACTCTCCCCTACTCTTCCTTGTCCTACTCGTCGCCATCGTGCGGATCCACAGAGCCCGCACCCGACGCCGCCGGCTTCTCTGCCGAAGACTCGGAATCCTTCTTATCGGTTTCGGCCGGAGCGATCACGCGAATGAGCGAGATGCGCTGGCCACGCATCGACTGCACTTTAAACTTGTACCCCGCGACCTCAAACACCTCTCCGATGTCGGGCACCGAGTCGCAAAGCTCCAAAATCCAGCCGGCGATGGTCTCATAATCATCGCTTTCCTCGAGCGGCCAACCAAGCTCAATCGCGTCATCGCACGAAAAACGCCCATCGACGAGCCACTCGCGGCGCGAAAGGCGCGTGAGGTACTTGTTGTCGGGGTCGAACTCGTCCTCGATCTCGCCCACGATCTCCTCGACGATGTCCTCGATGGTGATGATGCCGGCCGTGCCGCCGTACTCATCCACGACGACCACGATCTGGTCGTGCGAGGTCTGCATCTCGGACAGCAGCGGCAGGATGTCCTTGGTGTCGGGCACAAAGGTGGCGTCGCGCAAAAAGCCGGCGATGGGCTGGTCGCCCTTGCCATCGAGCGCGGGCTGGATCAGGTCCTTGATGTGCGCGATGCCCGCGACGTTGTCGGGGTCCTCGTGATAGACGGGGATGCGGCTGAAGCCGGTCTGGCGCATGGTGGACAACACGTCGGCGACCGTCTCGTCGTCCTCGCACATGGTGGTGTCCACGCGCGGCACCATGACCTCGCGGGCAACGGTGTCGCCCAGGTCGAAGATCTCGTGGATCATGCGCTTTTCCTCGTCGAGCAGGTCGTCCTGCTCCGAGACCATGTACTTGATCTCTTCCTCCGAGACGTTCTGACGGTCGTCGGCACTCTTGATACGCAAGATGCGGGCCAGGCCATCGGAGCAAGCGCCAGTCAGCCACACGAGCGGACGGGCGATCTTTTGGAATACGGAGAGCGGTCCCACGACCTGCTTGGATACGCCCTCGGCGTTAGCAAGGCCGATGCGCTTGGGCACGAGCTCGCCGATCACGATGGACACAAAGGCGACGGCGACGGTGATGATGACCGGCGCCAGGCCGCGCGCGATGGCGGAGAGCGGCGCGATGCCAAAGCTCATGAGCCACGTGGCGAGCGGGTCGGACAGGCTCGTCGAGGCAACGGCGGACGAGGCGAAGCCCACGAGCGTGATGGCGACCTGGATGGTGGCGAGCAGCTGGTCGGAGTCGGCAGCCAGCTTAATGGCACGCTCGGCGCGCTTGTCGCCTTCCTCGGCCTCATGCTCCAGCACGGCGCGCTTGGCCGTGGTGAGCGCCATCTCGGACATAGAGAAGTAGCCGTTGATGAGGGTCAAAACGAGGGTAGTGATAAGGGAGATGGTTATGTCCATCGGGAGTTTCTCGAACCTCCAAGATTCGGGACGTCAGGTCAAAACGTTGATGACGGATACGGCAATTGCACCGGCGCCCAAACGAGGACGCGGGCGCGCAGGCGTGGTCGCTAAATTACGAAGAGAATCACCGCCATGAACTGGAAGATGCTGCCGGCGAGCACCCACAGGTGAAACACACTATGCAGATAGCGCACGTTTTTGGCGATGTAGAACGGCACGCCCACGGTATAGCACACGCCGCCGACAGCGAGCAGGGCAAGTGCCACGGGGTTGAGCAGCGACACGAGCTCGGGCAGCTTAAAGACAACGAGCCAGCCCATCAGCAGGTAGACCAGGCCGCTTACCCAGTGCGGCTGGCGCTCGCGCATAAAGCACTCGAGGGCGATGCCGATAATGGCGATGGCCCATACGGCGAAGAACAGCGCAGCGCCGCCGTCGTTTGCGAGCGTGATGAGGCAAAACGGCGTATAGCTGCCGGCTATGAGCAGGTAGATGCAGCTGTGGTCGATGATGCGAAACACGCGCTTGGCGCGCGCGGGTTGAATCGCATGGTAGAGCGTGGAGGCTAGGTATTCGAGGATGATGCTGACGCCATAGACAATTGCCGCGGCCATGTGGGCCGGGCCACCGCCGCGCAGTGCAGCGAATACGATCAGGAGCACCAGACCCGCAATACCCAGCAAGCAGCCGACACCATGGGTGACGGAGTTCATAATCTCCTCGCCCACCGTGTAGTGCGGAACGGCCGCGGCCTTGGGTCGCGGCTTGGAACTGTCGCTCGAATCGGACATGCCGGTTACATCCTCCAACGTAAAGAGTTCTCAACACTATATCAAAGCGTCTGGGTGCGTGCGAAATTTGCACCATACGTGACCCTTTGTTTACCCATTCTTTGCCTGTTGACGCATCAACGGTGAACGTCCATAATGCGCTTGCATTAAATGTTGATGTATTAACATCTTATAGGAAAGCTTCTTATGTCTCAAAACGCACGTTCCCATCGAAAGCTCAAGATAGCCGGCGTCGTTGCGCTGGTGGTTGTCATTGCGCTGCTCGGATTTGCCGGCAACTTTCTGTTTGACTTCGCGCTGAATCCCCGCGCGCCATACACCATGAAGATGATGCAGGACGGCAAGGACGGCAAAGAAAGTGAGCAGCCGGATGCCGAGGGAACCGAGGCGCGGGCGTGGTTTAAAGAGAATCGCGAGAGCAGCAGCCTCACCGCAGATGACGGGACCGAGCTTGCCGCCTGGTATTTTGCTGCGTCGGAGAGCACGCACGACTACGCCGTCTGCCTGCATGGATATACCAACGAGCCCATCGGTATGGCCCGATACGTCAAGCGATTCCACGACCGCGGCATGAACGTACTCGCACCCGCCGCCCGCGCCCACGAGCGTTCCGGCGGTGACTACATCGGCATGGGCTGGCCCGAGCGACTCGATGTCGTCGCGTGGATCGGGCGGATTGTTGCGGCCGATCCCAAGGCGCGCATCCTGGTCTTTGGCGAGTCGATGGGCGCGGCGACTGCCATGAACGTAGCGGGGGAATCTCTGCCCGCAAATGTGAAATGCATTATCGAGGACTGCGGCTATACAAGCGTTTGGGACGAGTTTTCCCTGCAGCTCAAGGATGTATTTGGCCTGCCCAGTTTTCCCTTGCTCGATGTAGCAAACTTGGTGTGCAACGTGCGCGCGGGCTACGACTTTCATAAGGCGAGCAGTGTGGAGCAACTCAAACACGCGACGGTTCCCATGTTGTTCATCCACGGCGACCAGGACACCTTTGTGCCGTACGACATGCTCGACCAAAACTACGACGTGTGCGCCAGCAAGGTCAAGCAAAAGCTCACCATCCATGGCGCCACCCACGCCAAGAGCGCGCAAGTTGACCCCGAGCTCTACTGGAATACGGTCGACGAGTTCCTCGACAAGAATTTTTAAGCAAATAGTACGGTTTACTGGTCTATCTGGCCCCTAGCACTTCCAAAAAGCCGCCCGTGGGCGCTGTGCTCACGGGCGGTTTTTACTAACGTTGCGCTACAAAAGCGCTTGATATGTCCAATAGCTAGGCGCTATTTGACCTCGATGAGCTCGTACTCGCTCGTGCCCAGGCCGATCTTCTCGGCATGCGCGATGCACGCGCGCCAGTCGGTGTCGGGATGCGTGATGCAGAAGGGATCCTTGGCCTGCTCGCCCTCCAGATGCTCGTGATTATGCTCCATCTTGGCCGCGCTGTCGGTAAGCTCGGTGTTAGGCAGCGGCTCGGACGCCAGGACGGCGTCGGCGCAGGCCTGGTCGATGGCGACCGGGTCGAAGCTCGCGAACATGCCGATGTCGTTGACGATGGGCGTGTCATTCTCGGGATGGCAGTCGCAGTTGGGGCTGATGTCCATGGCGAGCGAGATGTGGAAGCTCGGGCGGCCGTCGACGATGGCCTTGGTGTACTCAGCGATCTTGTAGTTGAGTACGTCGGCCGCGGCATCATAGTCGGGCTTGATGCAGTCCTGGTTGCACGCCGCAATGCAGCGTCCGCAGCCCACGCAGCGATCGTGGTCGATGGCAGCCACATGAACCGTGCGAGTGCTGCCGTTGGCAAGCTCGCGCTCACGCGTACCGTCAAACGTGATGGCGCTGTGCGCGCATATCTTCTCGCAGGCACGGCAGCCAACGCAGTTGGTGGTATCGACGCTCGGCTTGCCAGCGGCGTGCTGCTCCATCTTGCCGGCACGGCTACCGCCGCCCATACCCAGGTTCTTCATGGCGCCGCCAAAGCCGGCCTGCTCATGGCCCTTAAAGTGGGTGAGGCTGATCACGATATCGGCATCCATGAGTGCCTGGCCGATCTTTGCCTCGCGCACGTACTCGCCGCCCTCGACCGGAACGAGCGCCTCGTCGGTGCCCTTGAGGCCGTCGGCGATGATGATCTGGCAACCCGTGGCATACGGGGTAAAGCCGTTCTGGTAGGCGGTGTCGATGTGCTCGAGCGCGTTTTTGCGGCTGCCCACATAGAGCGTGTTGCAGTCGGTGAGGAAGGGTTTGCCGCCCAGCTCCTTCACGACGTCTGCGACGGCGCGGGCGTAGTTTGGGCGCAGAAAGCTCAGGTTACCCAGCTCGCCAAAGTGAATCTTGATGGCGACGAACTTGTTCTCGAAGTCGATCTGCTCAATGCCGGCGCGGCGAATGAGGCGTTTGAGTTTGTCGAGCTGGCTCTCGCGAGCATGCGTGCGCAGGTTGGTGAAGTACACCTTTGCCGGTGCTGCGGGTGCGGTTGCGGTCATAGATCTATCCCCTCGGTCTATATGGCGTTACAGACATAGAGGATGGTACCCGTTGAAGTGGGGTTGAAGTCAAGCGCAACGCCGAGTCGCTAGGCACTCATTGGGGACAGACTTAAATGAGTGCTTGCCGCCCGGCCAGCGAGCCGGCGATCCGGCAAAGACTGTCCCCAACGACTAGTCGTTTAAGAACGTCCCCAATGACTACTCCTGCACCTTGAGGGCTTCGGCCAGGCTGACGCGCTTGATAGAGCGCGTGTGCAGCAGCGCCACGACCAGGTAGGTCGCAAAGCCGATGCCGATGCATGCAGCCATGGACCAAGCGGGCACGTAGATCTCGATATTGCCGTTGTAGGCGAGCAGCATCGAGCGGAAGATGGCCGTGAGCGAGCCAATAATGACCGGCAGGCTCAGCACGAGCGACGCCGCCACGCACAGCGTGATCGAGCGGATGTACAGATGCGAGATCTCGCTATCGCGATAGCCAAAGACTTTCATGTAGCTGATCGAACGGGCGCTGTGGTCGATCACCGCCTTGGTCAGCAGGTACATAAACAGCAGGAAGATAAACACCGCGAGCCCGACCATCATGCCGATCATTTTGCTCATCATGCCGATGAACTGGTCACCCACGGCGCGCATGTCGTCGGGCGTGGTGTCACCGGCAAAGTAACGAGCATCGAGGTCGAGCTTCTCGTCGCTCACATAGCCGTTAAAGTAGGCGGCGTCGTTGCCGAACAGCTCGTTAAAGTCATCGATGCTCATATAGATATTCATGTCCGACTTTGAACCCCAGATGCAGTCCTTACCCGCGTACTCAAGAGAATAATCCCGAGCCTCGTACTTGTCGCGAAGCTCGACCTTCTGGCCCTCGCTCCAGCCAAACTTATCGAGCAGACCGCCGCCAAAGACGACGCGCCCGTCGCCGATGTTGAGGCCCTTCCAGTAGCGCGAATCGGGCGAGATGCCGTAGACGGAAATCGTCTCCTCGCCATTACCATCGCCGCGGTCGTATTGCAGCTGGTAAACGGCATATTTCTCGGCCTGCGCGATTGCGCCCGCGCCGTTGTCGGTCGTGTTGATCGGGTGAATGTCGTCGTTGTCGGTGTCGATCTTAGAGGCCTTGTCGATCAGGTCGATGGCCTCATCGCGGTCGCAGCCGAGGGCATCGGCAAGGTCATCGAGGCGCGCATAAAGCGCATCTTTCTTGTCCTGGACCTTGGCGAGCGCGTCCTGCGCCGCGGCCAGGCTCTCGGCAGACGGAGATGCGGTCGCGGCATCGGCTGCCGTCTGCGCCGCATCGGCCGCGTCGTCAAGCTCGTCATCGGCATCCTGGGCGGCGGAGAGCAGCGCGCCGTCAATCGACTGCAAGCGCTCGAGCGCCGCCCACTGCCCGCGCTCCTCGGCAGTACCCTCAAGCTCTAGCGGAGCCTTGAGCGTGTACTGGTGCTCGGCGACCAGGCTTGTCTCCAGGTTGTCCGCATAGTGCGTCATCGTGGGCAGGATCGCCAGGCCAAAGAGCAGCAGCAGCGAGGCAAACGCAATGCCCACGAAGAGCGTGGCGAAGTTGCCCAGGTTGCGCAGGAAGATGCGCAGGCGGAAGCGGGAAACAAAGCCCATGCGCTCCGGCAGCTGCAGGCCGCGCTTGGTGCCCGATTTGCCGCTCGCCTCGTGACGAAGGAACTGCAACGGCGTCTTGCCCATCTTGCGAAGCAGGCCCACCAGCGTGATGAGGATGAGCGCGGCAGCGGGAACCACGGCGCACTTCACAAAGATCCCCCAACTCCAGTACACCTGGAAGGGCGGCAGACTGTACGAGCCGTAGTAGAGACCGCGCATGGGCTCGGTAAAGAACGCAACGCCGAGCGCGGTGCCCAAAAGTGCCGCGAGCACGCCCACGATGGCGGGAAGTGCCAGGTAGTGCAGCACGATCTCGCGGCGGCGATAGCCGCTGGCGAGCAGCGTGCCAATGATGGCGCTCTCCTCCTCGATGGTGGCGTCGGTAAGGACCACAAAGACGAACGCCATGATCACGATGATAATGTTGAGCAGCGTCATCCACATCATGGAGTCGCCGTCTACGTCGTCGCGCGCGTAGCCAATACCCTGGTTGGAATCGGCGTCGATCAGATCGTCCACGCGCGCATCGGCATCGGTCAGCGCCTCGACCATATCCTGCTCCGCATCGATGCGATCCGCGGTGGGGAGGTCGCGATCGGTAAAAGCAAAGGAGTAGGTGTAGGCAGGTGCACCACCGGCATCCTCGAGCGCGGCAAAGCCGGCGTCGGTGACCTCGGCCACACCATAGGTGATGGTGTTCACCGTAAAGTCCGAATTGTTGAGGAACAGCGCCTGGCTATCGGGCTGGGTCATGATGCCGCAGATGGTGTAGGTGCGGCCCTCAAGCTCAACCTTATCGCCCACGACAAGGTCGTTGTTGGTGGCAAAAACGCGGTCGATAGCCACCTCATCGTCCGTCTTGGGCTGCTTGCCTTCGCAGTAGGACGCGATATCGACCTTGGTGCGGTGCGCATAGGTGCGCAACGTGCGCTTGGTGCCGTCGTCGCCGGCGGTCTTTTTGATGATGGCGTCGATGGAGAAATTCTTGTAGAGCGTGACGCCGCCGACGTCGTCGGCTGCATCCTCGGCTGCCTTGAGCTGGTCGTCGGTAGCCTCGAAGGAGGTGGTCACGCGGCCGTCCTCAATCGTGTACGCATCGCGCATGTCGTCGATAAGGCAACCGATGGAATGCGCCGCGAGCAAAAAGCCCGAGGTGAGAGCGATGCTCCCGCACATAAGCAAAAAGATGCCCAGGTACTTGCCGATATTGCGGCGCAGCTCGCGCGGGAGTCGCTTTGCGAGAGGTGTCATGGCATCGCCTACCAATCGAGCTCGGCGGCCGCAACGGGCGACTCGTTGAGCCCATCCTCGACGATGCGGCCGTCGCGCAGGCGCAGCACGCGGTTGGCCATGCGGGCGATGGCGGCGTTGTGGGTGACGATGATGATGGTGCAGCCGTAGGTGCGGTTAACATCCTCCATGAGCTGCAAGATTTCCTTGGATGTCTTGTAGTCAAGCGCGCCGGTGGGCTCGTCGCACAGCAGCAGGCCCGGGTTTTTGACGAGTGCGCGGCCGATGGCGCAACGCTGCTGTTGGCCGCCCGAGACCTGGCGCGGGAACTTGTTGCGGTGCTCGTAGAGGCCCAGCGAACGCAGCAGGTCGTCGACATTGAGCGGGTTTTTGGACAGGTGCGCCGTGACCTCGATGTTTTCCTTGATGGTAAGGTCGGGCACCAGGTTGTAGAACTGGAAGACAAAACCCAGCTCGCGACGTCGGTACTCGCCCAGATCGGCGGGCTTGAGCACCGTAAGGTCGCAGCCGTCCACCATGATGGAACCACCGTCGGCATCCTCCAGGCCGCCGCCCAGGTTGAGAAAGGTCGACTTGCCCGAGCCCGAGGGCCCCAGCATGACGCAGATCTCGCCGCGGTTGATGGACGTGTCGATGCCATCGAGTACCGTCAGGCGCGCATCACCGTCGCCGTAGTGTTTCCTGAGCCCTTTGACCTGGACATAGGCTTGCTTTGTCGACATGCTATCCCCCGTTGTTAGCCTTCTGTTACTTTTCTAGGGTAATAGTAAACCCAGGCGAACTATTTTTAAGCGACAGGCGCACATTTTTCCAACCTACTCATTGGGGACAGACTTAAATGAGTGAAATCGCTCATTTAAGTCTGTCCCCAATGAGTGGTCCCAAAGGCCGGCATATTGGGACAGTCCTTGCCAACCCGGCTGGCGAACCGGCGAATCGGCAAAGACTGTCCCCAATGACTAGGTGGCTAGGCGTGGGATTTGTTGTGGGCGAGGGCTAGGCCTACGGCGGCGATGGCAGCGGCGAAGAGCACCGTGACGCCCAGGTCGCAGGCGATGTCGCCCAGCACGGCAGACGTCAGGTCCGAAGCGAGCGCCTTGCCGATCGCGTCGTTCACCCAATACGTCGGCACAAAGTGCGCCACCGTCTGCACGGCCGAGCCCATGAGCGACAGCGGCATCCAGGCGCCGCCCAAAAACGTCATGAGCAAGCCAAGCAGGTTGCCCACACCGTTGAGCAGCTCTTCGCGCGCGCCCAGGCTCGAAAGGGCAAAGCCAACGGCCAGCGGCGTGCACGCCAGGGCAAACGTTGCCGCCAGCGCCAGGCACACACGGCCCACGCCGACCTCGGCGACCGCGCCGGCAAAGCCCACGACGCCCATCATGCTCGACACAAACCAGATACAGACAGTGAGCACGGCGGCGGCCGCGAACACGGCAAGCGAACGCTGGCGCTCGGAGAGCGGACCGGCCTCCATGCGGCGCACGCGCTCGGGCTCGTTCATGCCCGAGAACACCAGCCCCACCGACACGATGACCGACGAGATGATCGCATACGCGCCAAAGTTGAAGTACGACTCGAGTGTAGCGGCGGCAGTCGAGTCAACCTTGACCTGCTCGATCTGGACCTCCGCACGCTTTGCGGCAGCATGCTCGGCGGCCTTGGCGACATCGCCGTCGGAAGCAGCTGGCTCAAGTGCCGCCGCAGTACCCGCGAGCGAGACCCACCGCGAGGCCTCGGCAGACGAAAGCGCTGCCGCCATGGTGCCGGAGCCGTACGTCACATCGAGCTTGGGCAGGTCTTCCCCCGCACGCGCGGCTGCAACAAGATCGTCCTCAAACCCCTCCGGGATAAAGAACACGCAATCGGCGCTGCCCTTGGCGCTGTTACTCTTGGCGAGCGCATCCGCAAGGTCGTACATGTCGTCACCAACGCCCGTGACCAGGTCAAAGCGTGAGCCTAGGTGCTTGGTAAGCGCCCGCGAAAGGTCGCTATTGTCGCGGTCGACCACGATCACATTGGTGTCGTAGGGCTTGTACTCGGTAAGCTGCGACGAGTTCCAGCTCACCGAGGCCGCGATGAATACGCCCATGAGCGAGATGAACACCGTATAGATGAGCAGGTATAACGGGTGCGCGAGCGCCATGCGAAGCGCGGTCTTAAAGGTGCTCATAGCGGCTCCTTCCAAAGATCAGCGTAGCGGCGACGACAAACACCAGGGTCATCAGGACGAGCGCGCCGGCGCGGACGGCGAAGGGCCCCAGATCCTCAAAGAAATACAGGCGGTTGAACATGTCGCAGATGAGCTTGACGGGGTTGAGCCAGCACTCGGCCGGGCAGGCGCGGGCGACATCGTCGGCAAGCGCCATCGCCGGCTCGCCGTAGAGTCCGGCGAACAGGGCGCACGTGGTAGCGAAGCCCGTGAGGATACCGGACTTGGACGCCTTGCCGCCCTTAACGGGAAGCGTGCCCACAAAGAGCCCCAGGCCCGTGGCGGCAAGCGCGGATGCAGCCCCGCCCAGCAGGCACAACCCCTCGCGCCCGCCAAAGTCGACGCCCACGACCAGGCGCACGTAGCCGATCGCAACCGCCATCGATGCAAAGGAAACCAGCCACGAGCCGACAAAAATGCCGGCCAGTGACGCCGTCTTGGAGAGACCGCCCACGCAGCGGCGCGCGCCAAGGCCCGACAGATTAGGCTGCAAATCGACGACGCTCAAGGCGGCAAACTCGGCAGACATCATCGCGACCAGGCCAAAAAGCGCGTAATAGTAGATGACCGTGCCATCGGGCGTGGCACGAGTCAGGCTCACGCGGCGGGTTCCGCCCTCGAGCGACAGAGCGCGCGCAACCGCCTCCGGGTCGGCGAGCGCCGCCGGGTCATCCTGGGCAATCTGGGACATGAGCTCGGCATTTTGCGTATACGAGCTTGCCACCGTTTCAAGGATGCTGCGGTCGGTAAGCACCGACGAGGCGCGCGAGCTGTCGTAACTCGATAGCAGCGTGAGCCTGGGCGTGCCCGCGGCATCAACCGTATAGATGCCCGCGACCTCGCCGGCCTTGAGCGCTTTGCGCGCGGCAGCCAAGTCTTCGTACTCGCTCACATCGAGCAGCTGATCGTCGCCTGCCTTGGCAAGCGAAGCTGCCACATCCTTAAAGGTCGAGGCATCCCAGGCCTCGTCCGCCACGACGGCAACCGGCACCGGGTCGACCGTGCCGTCGGAGCTGAGGTTCGCAAACATAAACATGAACATCGTGGAAAGCGCGATAGGAAAGAGAGCGCCCCAGACCCACGTGCTCGGCCGGCGCAGCAGCGTCTTGACCGTGGTGATGATGGTGTTGAACATGGCCGCCCCCTAGTCGCGCAGCTCGCGGCCGGTGATCTCGAGGAATACGTCGTTGAGGGTCGGCGGTTCGGAATAGATGCGGCCGAGTGGCACGTCATGCGAGCGCAGCGCATCGAGAATGTCCGTCAGGTTGTGCGGGCTCGCTTCGCACGAAAACGTGAGCTGTCCCGCCGTTGCCGAAAGGTCCAGAACGTGCGGCAGGCTTGCGACGGCACCGAGCGCCGCACTCGGAACCTCGCCGACCTCGATTACAATCTTCTCGCCCATCTGAATCATGCGCTTGAGCTCGTCGTTAGTGCCCTGCGCCAGCACGCGCCCACCGTCCATGATCATGATGCGGCTGCAGATCTGCTCGACTTCCTCCATGTAATGGCTGGTATACACCACCGTGGCGCCCTCGTCGCGCAGGCGGCAGATGCCCTCCAGGATGGCGTTGCGGCTTTGCGGGTCGACCGCCACCGTGGGTTCGTCAAAAAAGATGAGCTCGGGCTTGTGCGCGATGCCGCAGGCAATGTTGAGACGACGCGCCAGGCCGCCCGAGAGCTTGCCGGGGCGGAACTTGGTAAAGTCGCCCAGGCCGACAAAGTCGATCGCCTCGTCCACCAGCGCGCGGCGGCGCTTGCGGTCGTTGACGTAGAGACTGCAGAAATAGTCGATGTTCTCGCGCACGGTGAGCTCGTCGAACACCGCCACCTGCTGCGGCACCACACCGATGCGGCGCTTGAGGTCGTAGCGGGCGGGCGTCATGCGCTCGCCGAACAGCTCGATGGTGCCCTTGTCGTAGGCGAGCAGCTGCAGGATGCAGTTGATGGACGTGGTCTTGCCCGAGCCGTTGGGGCCCAGCAGGCCAAAGATCTCGCCGGGGGCGATACTCAGGTTAAAGTGGTCGAGCGCAATAAGGTCGTCGTAGCGCTTAACGAGGTTTTCGACGTGGACGATGTCTGTCATGAGGCGGCCCTTCTGTTGCTTGCGGCCCGGTACGATTGCATCATCGCAGGAGCTGACGGCGCGCACCAGTGAGCTTTGTCACGAGTGCGGAGGTCTTGGTCGTGCGGCCTGCTGACGCGACCGCCCCGCCGCGTGGGAGGAATGTCACGCTTGCTCTGAGTGGCGCCTCCCCCGTGCGCGGCATCGCGTACAATACCCGTATGAACAGGCTATTCGACAAATCGATCGTGCTGGCGTGCTGCATCGCAGCCGCCACGGGCCTTGCTGTGGATGCTCGCCTGGTCGCGGCGTTTTGCCTTGGCGTTGTCATCGCCGCACTGGCCGAGGTCGCGCAGGGAGAACGCGCCCGTCGCGCCAGCGAGGCCGGCAGCTACGCCTACGTCATCGCGGCTGTCTTCGTGCCGCCGTTTGTGCCGTTCGCACCTCTCGCCCTCTATGACATCGCGCGACGCGTGCGCCGTGAACGCATCTGGCCCGCGCTGGCGATTGGCTCCGTGTTTGCCTGCGCACTTGCCACGGACCTTCGCTGCGGCGCGCTCACCACCCGAACGCTGTTGCTAACCGCCATCCTTTCGGTCGCCGCCACGTTGCTGTCACTGCGCACCGCGCAGCTGGAGCGCGAACAGGAACGCATGCGTCGCACCCGCGACAAGCTGCAAGAACGCGCCCTGGCACTCGAGGCACGCAACCGCGACCTCGCCGACCGCCAGGACTACGAAGTCGAGCTCGCGACGCTCGCCGAACGCGCCCGCATCGCGCGCGAGATCCACGATAACGTGGGCCACCAGCTCACGCGCGCTTCGCTTCAAACCGAAGCCCTGCGCGTGGTCCATGCCAACGAGCCCGGCGTTGCCGCCGATTTCGCCGACGTCAAATACACCGTTGACGAGGCGCTCCAGCTCGTGCGCGCCAGCGTCCACGCGCTCAACGACAACGCCGTCGACCTTTCCGTGCAGCTCGAACGCATTGTTGAAGGCGCGCGCTCGGACGGCGGTCCGCGGATTGAGCTTGAAGTTATGACCGAACATGCGCCCGCAAACGTCGCGAACTGCTTTGCGGCGGTCCTGCGCGAGGCGCTCTCCAACACCATGCGCCACGCTTGCGCCCATGCTGTCACTGTACGTTGCATGGAGCATCCGTCGTTTTACCAGCTCATCGTTACCGACGATGGCGCGGGCGGGGTTCAAGCAAGCGGCCACGGCGCCGCGGAGGGCATGGGGCTCGCCTCTATGCGCGAGCGCATCGAGGCGCTTGGCGGCACCTTCACCGCCGGCCCGCGTGCCGGCGCCGGCGGCTGGCGCGTGTTTGCCACCGTTCCCAAACAGCAAGGAGATGATGGCCGATGAGGCTCATCGTTGTCGACGACGACCGCCTAGTGGTCGATTCGCTCAAGATTATCCTGGGCGCCCAGCCGCAGATCGAGGTGGTGGGCACCGGTGCCAACGGCAACGACGCAGTGGCGCTCTACGCTGAGCACTCGCCCGACATCGCGCTGCTCGACATTCAGATGCCGGGACGAGACGGCCTATCGGCGGCGCGCGAGATCCTCGAGCGCGATCCTGCGGCGCTCGTGGTGTTCCTGACGACATTCTCGGATGACGAGTACATTGTGTCGGCGCTCAAACTGGGCGCCCGCGGCTACCTGATTAAAACCGATGTCGCCGCCATTCCTCCGGCGTTGGCGCAGGTCATGGATGGCAAACGCGTGCTCGAGGGCAAGGCGATCGAAGATGTTGACTTTGACGGGATGGGCGACAAGACGGGCACGCCCCGCCGGCCCGCAGCCTTTGCCAGCCTGACCGACCGCGAGTTCGAAGTCGCCGAGCTCATCGCCCGCGGCCTCGATAACAAGGAGATCGCTGCCACCGCCTATATGGGCGAAGGCACCGTGCGCAACCACATTAGCTCGATCCTAGCCAAAATGGGCCTGCGCAACCGCACGCAGATCGCCATCGCCTACCTGCGAGGGTAATTACCCAACAACCGACCACCCCGGCAAAGTAAAATGGCTGCCACCGATTTAATGCCATTTCAAAACTATGCCGGATTACTACGATGAATCGCCCGCCTTCGACCACGGCAAATTGCGCGCTTACAAAACCGCAGGTAGAACGCTTGCATTATTTAGAAAAATGCAGTCATGGTCGGGAATGTCGAATTCATCGTAGTAAACCGGCATAGTTTTGTTCGGGCGGCCCTGCACGAGTGCCTCCGCAAGCCTCGCGGGACCAAAATGATCCATTTTCCTCCCCCCGCGGAAACCGGCTGACAGCGCCCGCCACGAAATCGGCCCATCTACTACGTTTGACTCAATATCCCCGACCATACCCGCTTTTCATGAAAAATCGCAGGCGTTCTACCTGCGGTTTTTATTTCGCATTACTTGCCATGGTTGAGGGTAGCGGCTTAAACGTAGTAGATGGGCCCATTTCATGGCAGACGGGTCATTTTCGGGCTGGACGGGTCGCGTGGCGGCCCGCACACGCGTTCACGCGCGGGGCCGGCGGGGCATTTTTGCCC
>NZ_QSHS01000005.1:0-68341 GCF_003467795.1 Collinsella sp. AM36-4AA | reverse complement strand
GGGGCCGGGGGGGCATTTTTGCCCCGCCGGCCCCTATTCCAGCGCTATACCAGCCCCATTCCAGCGCTACTCCGGCTTGGTTTCTACCGTGGGAGTCTTATCCGCCGCAACCGGAGTACGGGCGGTGTCCATAGTCAGGCAGTGCTTGGGGCAGCTTTCGATGCACTCGCCGCACACCACGCAGGCGTACGGGTCAATCAACCAGGTACCGCCCTTGCGATCGACCGCGAGCGCGCCCGCCGGGCAGCGACGCGCGCACATGCCGCAGCAGATGCACACATCCATGTCATTGACGATATGTCCGCGCAGGCGCTCTGGTGCCGTCAGCCCCTCCTGCGGATAGCACACCGTAACCGGCTGCTTGACCATAGAGCCCAAGGCCGTCTTGGCAAATGTCAGCAAACTCATGCCGCGCCTACCTTTCCGTGCAGCTAATGCAGGGGTCGATGGTCAGGATAATCATGGGCACGTTGGCAAGGAGCACGCCCTGCAGCGCATGTGTCAGACCCGCCAGGTTTTGCGACGTCGGCGTTCGCACGCGGAAACGGTCCAGGTTCTTGGTGCCGTTGCCGCGTACATAGTAGTACGCCTCGCCGCGCGGCTGTTCAATCACAACCTCGCCGCGCGCGCCGTCGGCCGGCGTAAGCTTGGTGCGCCCGCCGATGCCGTCGTGTGGAATCTTACCGGCAAGCTCCTTGATGATATCCATGGCCTGCGTGACCTCAGCGCAACGCACCTGGCAGCGGGCATAGCAGTCGCCGTCGGTCGCCACGATGGGCTCAAACGCGGCCAGATCCGCATAGGCGCCGTCGCCAAACATGCGCACGTCGTAATCCACGCCCGAGGCGCGCCCAAACGGACCGACCATCGAAAGCTCCAGCGCGTCTTTCTTGCTGATCACGCCCACGCCATGCAGACGCTCGCCACAGCTGTCGTCGTCCAAAAACGTATGCACCAGGGCCTCGTAGTCGGCGCGCATGGCGTCGAGCGTCTGGACAATGCCGGCCAGCTCGGAGTCCTCAATGTCGTGCTTAAGGCCGCCGATCTCGTTGATCGACAGAATCACGCGACCACCGCACGTGCTCTCAAAGATCTTGAGAATCTGCTCGCGCAGCGTCCACGAACGATAGAACAACGCCTCGAAGCCAAAGGCATCGGCGAGCAGGCCCAGCCACAGCAGGTGCGAGTGAATACGCGAAAGCTCGTGCAAAATGGTGCGGATATACTGCACGCGGCCGGGTACCTCGATGTCGAGCATGCGCTCGCAGGCGCTGGCATAGCCGCAACTATGGCCCACGGCGCAGATGCCGCAGATGCGCTCGGCGATATAGCCAAACTGGTGCATATCGCGCTTTTCGGTGAGCTTCTCGAGTCCGCGGTGCACAAAGCCGATCTGCGGAATTGCCTCGATGACGCGGTCGTCCTCGATCACCAGGTCCAGATGAAGCGGCTCGGGCAGCACCGGGTGCTGCGGGCCAAACGGAATAACGGAGCGATGTGCCATGGACTTTACGCCTCCTTTTTCTGCTTGTCGCGGGCGGCCTTGGCGGCAAGCGCCGCGCGGACCTTGGCCGCTTTCTCGGGATCCATGGCGGCGAGCTTTGCCTCCATCTCGGCAGCCTTGAGCGCGGCCTTGGCGGCAGCTTCATCGTGCTGAGCATCGGAGCCGGCAGCCGCAGCGGGCTGAGCAGCGGCGCCCGCGGCATCGCCGGCGCTGGCAGCGCCCTCCCCTGCAGCAGCCGCAGCAGCGGCGGCCTTCTCGGCCGCGGCCTTGCGCGCCTTGGCCTCGGCAGCGGCACGGACCTTCATGGCTTTCTCTCGCGCAGCCTTCACCTCGGGCGTGATAACGCTCATGGGCTCGGCAGTCGAGACCTGGTAGAAAAAGCCCTTAAAGTCGATCTGCATATCGGTGATGGCAAGACCGAATAGGTCGTGCGCTTCGTTTTCAAACGGGAATACCGCCGGACAGTACGAGCTGATGGACGGAATCTCCTGGTGCCGATCAATTCCCTCAACCACCAGGTTCTCGATCGCATAGCTACCGTCCTGCGCAATATGCTCCTGAGCAGCATGAACGTTGATAAACGTATAGACCAAGCGATACGTGCCGTCGTCGACGTTGCGCTCGGCGTGCATTTGCACAAAGCGGGCACCGGCGCCCTTGAGCGCCTGGACATGCGACAGGAGCTCGTCGATCCCAACGGTGGTATAGATTGCCTCTTGCATTACTCGGCCTCCTTTGCAGCGGCGGGCGTCTCAGCAGGTGCGTCGCCAGCGGCGGGCGCAGCAGGCTTCCCGGCAGGCGCGTCACCGGCACCGTCAGCCCCGGCCCCCGCAGCCACAAACCCGTCCTCGCCCAGCTCAACGCCGCCGTCCCAGGTAGCGGCACCGCCCACGGTAAGTGGATCGCCGCCAGCACGCATCACGGCCTCCTTCTGGTCCAGGATGCCGCACGCCTCCACGATGGCATCGATCACGGTCTCGGGGCGAATGGCGCATCCGGGCGCGTACACGTCCACGGGAATCGCGCGGTCCACGCCGCCGATCACGTTGTAGGCATCGCGGAACACGCCGCCCGAGCACGCGCAGATGCCGCAGGCCACCACGCACTTGGGCTCGAGCATCTGGTTGTAAATCTGGCGCACGACGGGCAAGTTCTGAGCGTTGACCGAGCCCGTCACCAAAAAGATGTCCGCATGCTTGGGGTTGCCGGTATTGACCACGCCAAAGCGCTCCGCATCGAACAGCGGCGTGAGCGAGGCCAGCACCTCGATATCGCATCCGTTGCAGCTCGAGCCGTCGTAATGAATAACCCACGGCGAGCGCGACATTTTATGATCCATGGATGCCGCCTCCTAAATAAACACGTCGACGAGGATGGGCATAAGGTTGAGCAGGCCAAACACCAGCGCCACGCCCCAACCGAGCTTAAAGCAGCTGCGCCAGGTACTGCGGGCAAAGGTGTTATCGATCAGCACCTCGACAAAATACGTCGCGACCATCACGACCAGGGCTACGACCCAGCTCACCGGGTTGTCCCAGACAAAGAACATGCCCACCCACATCAAAAACAGCACGGTCTCGCACCAGTGCATAAGGGTCATCTTGGCCAGCGTGCCGCCGCTCATCTCGGTGGCGACGCCCTGGACAATCTCCTGATGCGCGTGATGTGAGTACGAAAGGTCAAACGGCGACTTGCGCAGCTTGATGGTAAGCACCGCGAGCAGTGCGAGGAAAATGGGCGCGCTGTACACGATGATGGGGGCCGACTGCCCCGTCACGGCGATGGAGTCGAAGCTGTCGGTGGCAAGGTACAGGCCCACACTCATCAGCAAAACGGCGGGCTCGTAACTCATAACCTGCAGCAGCTCGCGGTCGGCACCGACCTGGGCAAACGGGCTTTGCGTCGAAGCGGACGCCAGCACCACAAAGATCGCGGCGAGCGTAACCATAAAGGCGCACAGCAGCGTATTGGAGCCCGACACAAAGATGCCGCCGCCCACGACGGTAAAGATGAGCGCGCACGCCATGTAGGTATCGTCCATGGTGTTTACGCTGGCGGGGGCCTTGCGCAGCAGCTTGGCAACGTCGTAGAACGGTTGCAGCAGGCGCGGGCCCACACGGCCCTGCATGCGAGCCGAAAGCTTGCGGTCAACGCCGTCGATCAGGCCACCAACCAAAGGCGCCAGCAAGGCAAACGCCACGGTACCAATAAAGATGCCCACGACGCCCGAGCCCTCGAAATACTTACCGCGCAGCACCGAGGGCGCACTCATGGCAAGCCGCTCGGGCCCAATCCACGCGCAGCACAGCAGCGCAAACAGGATGATGCTGCAGCACACGACGCTACCCGCGGGGCCGATACGCTTCTCGCCAAGGGCATCCTCCGAGTACCAATTGCGCTTTTCGGCCTTCACCTCGTGTCCCATCGAGCCGCGGAAATGGCGATATTTGTCGGTTCCCACGCCCGAAAGATATACGTTTACGTGCGGTTTGTTGCTCACACGGAATGAAGTCAGCAACACCACGGCGATAAACGCCACGATAACCACCATCAGATACATGGCATCCTTGCCAATAACGTGCGGCACGCGGCCAAACACCATAGCCAAGTAAGGCGACACCAGACCGCTCGAGATAACCGGGAACGCCACGCAGCACAGAATCAGCAGCGCGGCGATGGTGTTGAGCGCCGCCCACTCGGTCTTATGGACATTGACTTCAACGTTTTGAGCCGTGGGATCGACGCCCGAAAGCTTGGCCAGCCACTTGCCCCAGAAGTAAAACGTCGCGGCCGAGCCAAAGGCGAGCACCATGATCATGAGCACGTTGCCGGTCTGCGCAAACGCCACCAGGGCGCCCCACTTGGACACGAGCATGCCAAACGGCGCCACAAACATGCCCATGATACCCAGCATCATCAGGCGCGTCAGGTGCGGCATGCGGCTGAACATACCGTCCATGTCCTCGATATCGCGGCTGCCGATATGATGCTCGGCCGTGCCCACGCACAGGAACAGCAGCGACTTGGCCACCGTGTGGAACAGGATTAGGAAGATGGCCGCCCACACGGCCTCGGGCGCGCCGACACCCAAGCAGGCGCTGATGAGGCCCAAGTTGGAGATGGTGGAGTACGCGAGCACGCGTTTGGCATTACTCTGCGAGATGGCCATGAGGGCAGCGAGCAAAAACGTGATGGCACCCACACTCGTGACCATAAAGCCGGTCACGGGATAGATGGCATAGAGTGGGCTCAGCTTGACCATCAAAAACACGCCGGCTTTGACCATGGTTGACGAGTGCAGCAGGGCGCTCGTGGGAGTGGGGGCAACCATGGCACCCAACAGCCAAGTGTGGAACGGCATCTGTGCGGCCTTGGTGAGTGCGGCGAGCGACAACAGGATGACCGGCATGACCAGCAGCGCGGATTGCGCGATTCCGGCGCCGGAAAGCTCGATCATGCCCGAGATGGTCAGCGGCATGCCGTTGACGTGCAGGAACATGAGTCCGGCCAAAAACGCGATACCGCCCAGCATGTTGAGGATGATCTGGGTGAAGGCGTTCTTGATGGCCTCGGGCGTGCGCGTGTAGCCAATCATAAGGAACGAGCACACGGTGGTGATTTCCCAGCCGCAGAACAGCCACTCAAGGTTGTCGCTCGTCACGATGACGAACATGGCCGAGAGGAACAGGAACATAAGCGCCAGGAACTGCGGGCGACGGTCGGGCGCCGTCTGGCCGCGCAGTGCGGCCTCGTGCTCGTCGTGCGCCTGGAAGTCCTTCATGTAGCCCAGGGCATACACGCAGATTAGACTGCCGACGATGCCGACGGCGAGGACCATGATCACGCTCATGTAGTCCAGGTAGAGTGGCGTTGCCGTGACGGCTTCGGCCGCGGGCAGCGTCATGGCTGCAAAGGCGAGCGAGCCCACCAGCTGGACTATGCCGAGCACCGTGGTGAGCGCGTTCCTATATTTGTACGCGTTGTACAGGATGACGGCGCACAGGATGACGTCGATGACGGAGCTGATGATGGAGAGCACGTGCGAGGTGCCGGGTTCCACCTCGAAGCTCTGCGGGCCCGTGCCAAAAAACATGACGGCGACTACAACTGTCACCGCCATAATGATGCCAGAGCCTACAAGCCCTACCGCGTCACGGGCTCGGTCACCGCGCGCAAGCAGCATGCCCAGCGCCGGTACCAGCGGAAACAGGGTAAGGAAATACAGTAGCGTCATACCATCACTCCCCCATGCTAAAACGCTGCAATTGTTTAACGTTATAGCTCAATTGAGGAGTAGCGGCGGCGGGTTTTCGGTCAACTGGGGAGTTTTAGGCGTACGGGGTAAGGAGTCTGTCCGCATTGGAGTAGAGGGGCGGCAAGAAAAATGCGCCCCCGTGGGCGCACCATCCCATTCGCTATTCCGCCTTTTTAACGCGCGGCTTGCGACCGCGCGGCTTATCGACCAGCGCGGACTCACCGCTCTCGCGATACTGGCGGCACCAAGCCTTGACCGAAGACTCGCTGGGGATCTTACGCTTGATCATGGCCTCGCGAACCGTCAGGCCGTTTTCCAAGCGGTCCTTAACCACGGCGAGCTTAACTTCGTACGAATAGGTGCGATGATGCGAACCGGCGTTGAGCACGGCGTCGGCACCGCCCACGGCGTATGCGCGGGCCCACTGACGAGCCGTTGCCTGGGGAATGCCAAGCTCCGCGGCGAGGGCGCGATGACCGACCCCCTCTTGGAGGATCTCGACGGCGCGCTGCCTGACCTCGGGCGCATGCGTGCGAGCCCTTGTTGCTTCTGACATACCTGCCACTTCTTAGCCTTAACCGTTAAACTGCTTTCTTACGTGCATGTTAGATAGTAGCATTTTGCTGTTCGCGCGTAGCAGTTAATTGAAAATAGCAACGGCGTCATCTGGGCATTTGCTATTTATTTGCGACATTTCTTTACGTTTAATTTACGCAGCTAGTTAGCCCGCAGCTCATTGATGGTGTTTTACCAACCAGATTGATATCTTTTTGTTTCGCTTGGTATGGTTTTCATAATTATTAACCCCTCAGCCTCTGAGCTAGCATGTCAGTCTTCCGCTTACTTTCCAGCTTTCTACTTAACTTTCCAGCTTTCTACCCAGCTTTCCACCTTAGGTGTTAAGTTAAATGGAAAGTTGGAAAGCTTGGTGGAGGGGTCGGGAGAGCTAAAACACCTTTCTCCAACGGCGGCTGGACAGTTAGTTCAGATACGTATTTTTCTATGCTGATAAAGCTGCGCTATGGTCCCCGGAGAGGGTTCTTTGGCGACTCATTGCACGCAAATCGATCCCAGATAGCTACCGAACCCTAGTTTTGAGCCCCTTTCTTCCCCAAAACGAGCGCCGGATGCGCCTGCTGCGGTCTGGAATTATACGTATCTGAACTAACCGTCCAGCGGAGTCCAAGACTGGGATCGCGCAGACTAGAAAGGGGGGCGGCAACCGGGTGGTTGCCGCCCCCTTTGCGAAGCTAGTTGGCTTCGGAACTAGTGGTCGATGCCGTTGAGGTTCACCCTCGTGAGCGTATAGGTCACATAGTCGGGCGATTGAGGCTTTGCGCTCGCCACGTCACCCTTAACCAGGCTCGCTCTCATTACCAATCGATAGTTCGCGTAGAACTGCTCACGCTGTTCAACCTGCGTGTTGACCTTAACGGTAAAGGGCAGGCTAAACGTAGTGTCACCGTTCTGCGTTTTGAACTTGCCATTCTCCTTCGAGTCAGTGAAGGTGATCGTGCTACCGGAGGGAGCGACCGCGGCAAGCTTACTCTCCGTCACTGTTACGTAGTTGGAGATATCATCCGTTACACTCTCATACGTGCCGTCGGTTCCGCGGCGCTGCAGCTCGAGCGTGTACACAACAGAGTCTGCGTTCGCAATTGCCTCGGCGGCGTTGCTGAGTCCACCCAGTTCATACGTGGCACCCAGACCAATCGTGCCATTCGCGATCGGACGCAGGTCGTCCACGTTAATGCCAAGCTGCGACTTCTCAGGCGCCGATAGCGTAATGGTCGTATCACCCGTGTCCATGCGATAGTATCCAACGTTACCGCGCTTCGTCATCGTCAGGCTCGAGGTGGCAAGACCAGAATCGCGCGTCGAAAGCTTGGCGGTATAGGACATCTTGGTACAGGCGTCCTCGCCAGACTGCTTGGACAGGGAGATAACCTTGTTGCAGCCGTCCGGCGTAAGGCGAATCTTTTCCACCACCGTACTCACGGTAAAGGATCCGTCCGTTGCGATCTTGCGGATTCCGGCGAGGTCATAATCGAGCTTGAGCTTCAGCGAATCATCGCCTGTATCCGTCACGGTCTGCGTGAACGCAGGCGTCGAAGCGTCACACGGCTCCCAATCGCCGCCATTCCACCTGTAGTTCTGACCGCCGATGGCAACATAAAACTTCGCAATTGCCGAGGTTCCGCTCGGGAAACTACTTACTCCCATTAGGTTGTTGTTGGCGCCATAGCGACACAGCGATGTATCGAGCTGATAGAACAGATGGTCACTCTCTGTATAGTATTGGCTCGGGCTAAACGTAACCGTATCTTTGACGTCAAGAGAAAGCACGTAGGCGGCACCGTCCTCCGACTTCGAAACCGGAATGCGCGCCGCATTTATATTGTCGACTACACTCTGCTCATAATTGGACAAGATGCTGTATGTCGATGCCGTACTGTTTTGATTATCTTCGCCACCGGTGCGCAAGACGTGATGCAAATTCCAAGATATGCGGCCACCCGAAGAATTCGAGTCAATAGACGAAGCCGTAAAACCGTTGATACTAGCTTGCGTCACGCCGTCGCCCGACTTGGGCACGTTGACAACTAGGTAGACGCTCTCCGATGCACGCTTCTCTCTGCCGGTATCCTTCTCCTTGGGTACCTTTAGCGTATAGCGACTGTTGCTGGGAACGTCAGCACCCGCAACCTTAAACAGCGTCCACTTGCCATCGAGTTTCGCTTTAGCGGTCGCCTCTGCCTCGTTATCACACACGGTCCATGTGCCGGCGCCATCCTGCGTGGCCGACACACCCAAGATCTCGCTCAGCCATCGCTCCTGATATGGATTGCCCGCAGAATCCTTAAAGCCGTCGTTTCCGCTCAGGGAAACGCTCGTTGCTCCGCCTTCGCCCACCGTATAGTGATACTCTCTGCCACCGGCCTTGCCATCAACGTTCGCATCGATGAGCGTAAGCTGGGTGCCCTGGGGCAACCTTCCGTCGGCACCATTGAAGAGGATACTCTTGCCGAGCCCCTTCATCGAGCCGCCAGCAGCCATATAGCTGTCCCAGCCAAAGTCGACTTCCTTCCCATTGGCAGAATTGTATGTCCAGGTAAGCAGACCCGTCATCGGCTCGCCAAAGCTCGTAAGCACGTGTGCATCTTTTCCAAGGTTAGCGTAGTCTTTTTCTTTAAATTGAGTGCCGTAATCATACGTTGCAGTGAAATCGATCTCGAGCTTGCGCTTAACGATGATCGGCACCTGAACGTTGTAGCTCTGACCCGCCTCGGTAAAGGTAACGGTCAGGAGCGTAAAGCGACCTTTGCCGTTGTCCCAATCGGAGCTTGGGCTAAACGACATATTGTTCTTGCCATTGTTCACTACGCGAAGCGTGGGATTGTTCGACGCGTCACCGTCTTTAACGAACACACCGTCCTTGAGTTGGAAAACCTCTGCTTTGGCCGTCACGTGCGGATTGGTGCCATTCTCGTTATTCAATCTGCAGGCATCGGAGAAGCCGCCGTTCGTGACGATGTTTAGATAGCTCTTGACCGTCGTGTTGTCGTTGCCAGAGATCACCAAAACGGGGAAATCCGCTGTGGCTTGGTTGCTGCTTGTATCATTATTCGAATTGAACTTACTGGCCACGGATGAGGCATCGTAGCTCGACTTATTTTGATAGGCGCCGTTGTCATTAATGCCGCCGATATTCGTGTAGGTGTAGCGATCGGCAACACCGGTGCCTGCCTCGCTCTGGACGGTCGCCGCGGTGTCGATGGTGGCGCCGTCGCCAAACAGGTAGCGATCGGTGGTGTCGTTGTCGGAGGCACGCGCCGCCAGCGTGCTTACGGGGCTCGTGGTCACATACGGGCTCGCTGCCGTGGTGGCGGTATTGTCCGCGCCGTAGAGCGTGATCCCCTTGTCAGGTGCTTCCAGTGTGTCGTTATAGTCACCAAACGCGATATACGACTTCATGTTTACGGCGGCCGCATTGGTCGTGTAAACCATCGGCGGCAGATCACGCGTGGTCTTGCCGTTGCCGAGCTTTACGTTCACGCCCGCTGCGGAGAGGCTATAGCCGTTTGTGTCAACCTCGCCTAAGAGCACGCCCTGCTTAGAGCCCAATTTGTAGGTATTGCTGTCCATGAGCACGTTTACCAGATGGAACTGGCCGCGTCCGTCGCCCGCAATGCCGCCGTTGGAGGTTCCGCCAAACGTTGTGTTAGATACCTTTGTGTTGGTGACGTTGATGACGTCGGCACCGCTGTTAATCGCGCCAAGTAGACCGCCGCTCCACCTGCCCTTGATCGTGGCGCTCTCAATCGCGATATTGTTGCAGGCTATGTTCACATTGCTGAAGTAGTAGCCGATAAGTCCGCCCGAGCATTGGTCGGTGCCGGCAATGTTGATATTCTCGACGCTACAGTCCTCAAACCAGTACGTGTTGGGGCTGCCACTGCTCGTGACCTCGCCAATCAAGCCGCCCGCATTACGGATGCTATTGTTCGTTCCGGTGGCATCGCCGATGATGGCGCTCTTGGCATCGCCTCCGGCATCAATGCGCACGTTGCTTATAGAAATAACGCCTCTATAGGCGCTTCCGACCACACCGCCGGCGCCCATGTACTTATCGGTGTTCGACCCGGTGGCGAGTACATTTACCCCAGAGATGACTGCCGTGCTCGATGCGACGGCTTCCGTGATGCCAATTTTGGTGTTCACCGATACGTTACTGGAGGTATAACCGAACACGCCGCCCACGTAGGGTGTTGTACCCGTGGCGGTTATGGTCGAGTTTTTGCCAATAGTCTTCTCGTATACCCCTGTGGCCGCGGTTGTCCACACGCCGCACGGCGAGGCGATCGCACCCACATAGCCGCCAACGTACTTCTCGCCCGTGACGCTAAGGCCAGTGTATGAGCAGTCACAGAGATTCGCGGGCGCCTGCGTGCCGGAGCCGAAATTGACCATATAGGTCACGTCGTTATCCGTCCTTCGGCTGGTACGGCCCGAGCTGCCAAGAAGCCCTCCTACGCTCTTTGCGCCCAACACGGTGCAGTTCTTCATCTGTACGTTGCGGTAGACGCCACGCGTGTTGCCGTCGTAGTTGGCCGTTGCGCCCGCCAAAAGGCCGGTGCCGATGAGGTCGTTCGATGCCGGTCCCGAGGCAATGCTACCGTTGGCGTCTTTGTACGTGAGCGATACGTTGCAGTTACTAAAGGTGAGGTCTTTGACCTGAGCGCCGTCATTCGCGGTGACGCTCTGCCCCACATTGGTTGAGGTGAACATCACGGTGCTGAATAGGCCGCCCACGCCCGAGACCTTATAGTCGTCATCGGCATATTCGACGACGCCGTAAGTGGCATCTTTGGTGCCCACCGTGATGGTGGCCCCGTTGCCGTCGATCGTTGCCACGTGCGGCGTGATGCGGTCGCGATCGGTGGACGCCTCGTTCGAGCTGCAAGCATTGGAATAGTAACGGCCGCTGAGACCCACGTATCCCGTGCCGTAGCCAGTCATATCATAGGTGGCATTTTCCTTGAACTCCAGGCTCATGCCGATCGATTTCGACGCGCACACGTAGCCCGTTTGGTAGTCGGCAGCGTAGGACGCCACCAGGTAGGGCGAATTTACATCGTCATCATGGTTGAGCGGGCCGTGCCACCCCTGTTTGCCCGGGGCCTTCTGGTCATCGTTTTTGGCGGTTTCGAAATCGCCGGAAGCGCTCGCAGGCTTGCCCACGCAGTCGTAGCTGGCATTTCGCACCTTACCATATTCCTTGTTGCCAAACAGGTAGCCGTTTATCGCCGGGTCCTGCTTATCGCTGCCCCAGTACGCCTTGGAGCCGCGGAACACGCCATAATTAGCGTAGTCAGTATGTGCCGCTCCAGCACCCGCACCCGAGCTAATGATGGCCGAGAGCACCAAAAGGCCCTGGGCGTTTTCCACCGTGGTCACGGGTGCCTCGGCATCAGTGCCGATATACTTGTTGTCGGTGCCCGTGGTAGTGACGCAGGCAGCTCCCTTGTTTGTGAGCTCGTTGATCTTGTAGTTAGCGTTACCGTTTTCGACTTTGCAGCCCTCGCTAAAGGCATAGCCATCAATCACACGACCAACGTAGGGATTGTCGTACTGCCGGAAGTTGCCCGTTCCAAGACCCTGAGACTTGTCGCTGGTTCCAGCGCGCCAAGACGTCCCTGACATATTGCGGAAGATCACACCGCCGCCCGCAATGGCACCAACGTAACCGCCGATGGGAACAAGATGTGGCTTAGTTCCGCCACCAGCAACCGTAAAGCCGGTTGTGGAGTTATCGGGCGTTGTCCCATTCACGGCCACACCGTCGATAATGTTATCGCCGCCAAGGATGCAGCCGATAACGCCACCGAAGAACGACGTCGGAACACCGTCGGCATCCTTGGCAGAATAAGTAATAGTCGCCGACGCGTTCACATAGCGAATATTCAGATCGCGCACCACGCTGCCGTAACTATAGGGAATAAGGCCGCGAAGCGAACCCTCGTTATTCTCTATCTTGATGGTTGCCTTTTTATCACCTTTAGGGTTGCCAACGATGACGCCACGGAACGGGTTGGCTTTGTTGCCAAAACCGCCAAACGATGCGCCGTCGAGGGTGATCGTATTACCCCCGGTAGGTTCAATACTGTAGTACGCGCTTTGGATATAGCGGTGCATCATCTCGTCGGAAAGTGTGGCCGAAGGATCAGTGGTGTCGCCGGTCTTCTTTTCCCACTTCTTCCCAGTGTCTTTCGCCTGCTTATAGACGTACGTAACCTCATTGTCGGTTTTATTGTCGCTGCGGCGAGTACAGAGCGTACTCTGGTTGACGGCAATGGTGACCTCCCAACCGTCGAGCGCAGTTTGGTTGTTGATGTAGTTGGCGATGGCGTTCATCTCAGTCGCGTCCTTAACGGCATACGGATCGCCATATGTGCCGCATCCCTCTACCAGCTTTGGAATGCGCTGGTTGACTTTAATTTCATGATATTGGACGCCGCTCTCGGTGGCCTTTCCCTTATAAACATAAGGAAGATAGCCACCAAACCAAGGCCTGACGTCACCGTCCTTCTTACCATCAACCGTCACATAGCCGCTCACGGCACCATACGTCGCTTCGTCGTAATACCAAAGCTGCTTGCCCGGGTACTCCGTACTCCCATCAATCTCAGATCCGTATGTCACCTTGCCTGCATCGGCATCGGCATCGGCCTTAGTAAAGGTGTAGTCCGCAGAGCCCGTGCTCGTGCTTCCGTAGCCAAAACTCTCCAGCAGGCTCGCATGGGTGAAGATCGTTTTGTTCTTTTGGCTGGGCAAGCTGATTTGCTCAAACTTTGCCGTCACCTGATCGGCCTCACTGCCTACACCAAGCTTTCCGAACAGCGACGTAGCCGCCTTGGTGTCACTCGTGTACCCAGTAGTCTTGATATTCTTCGCGTTCAGGCTCACGTACTTCTGCATCTCGTTGATGAGCAGAGGCATATAGGCGTTAGCATCCGTGGCGCTGTTGGCGCCGTCGACAATCAGATTGTTGAGCGTAAGACCATCAATTGAGATCTTTCTAATCTTGGTGCCATTGCCGTCGCTGGACCCATACACGTAGCGGCACACGAGCGCGCCCGAAGAGCTTCCGCTTGCTCCATCAGTGTCTTCAGAGCTCTTTCCGTCATTAATAACGGGCCCAACAGTACCACGCAAAGTGACGTTTTTTACTGTGAGATCGCCGTTTGCCACCGTTCGAAAAAGACCGCAGTGCATGTTCTCGTGCTGGGTAGCATCGGAATTTAGCTTGTTGCCATTCTGCTCGGCCTTGATCTTGGAGTAACAGAAGGTAATGGTCGCATTCTCAACCGTCACCTCTCCGCTCGGCTGAGTTGGATAATAGCTGTAGCCGGCCAAATCGATTGTACCCGTTATGGTTATGGAATCATCGAGCCCTGTCGTGCCATTGGGAACGATTGTCGAACGAATACCTTCGGGAGCATAACGGTAAGCAGACCATAAGAGCAGCTTTTCCGCTGTATCGATTTGACTGCCACTAAAGCCGCCTTCACAATTCTTAGAGACTATGTCGAGGTTGTAGAAGTAGCGGGTATTGCCGTTCGTATTCTGGCTTCGACCGAAAGACGAGCGATTATGGTAGCTGTTGTCTTTTGTGGAATCGCCGTCCATGTCCAGCTTGTTTTTCTGTGTGTGTAGCGAAACGACCGTGTTCCAGTCGGCGTCCATGAGCTTGCTGCCGTTGTTTGGTTTTACACCGCTGCCAACCCATTCATCGAAGGACGTTACGCCCGACGCAACGATGGCCCCCTCGCCGGTGGGCACCCTATAGGCGGTATCCCAATAAGCCCTGTCCTCCAAGTACAGGCCTAGGTAGCTCTCGACGCCATATGTCGTCTTATCATCCACCTTGCAGCCGCGGCAAACTAGAACGCCGAGCGTCTGAGCGGCGCCCGCATTAATGGTTGTGCCCGAGAGATCGATGGCATAGTTGTTGATAATCCAGTGGCCGCTCGCGGCGTATACAAGACCACCGAGTTCCTTGGAATCATCCGCAGTCGCGGTTATAGAAGCGTTGGTCGTTTTCAGAGCATAAGAGTTTTCATTCTTGTTAATGCTCTCATCTCCGATAGTTACGACCGCGTTGCCCCAGCTATAACCCAAGAAACCACCCGTGCCATTGAGCTTATCGCCGTTCCTGCCGACTTTCATTTCGAATGAATTGAACGAAAGGCCCGAAATGTTCACGTACTTATCAGCTGAGTTGGCTATTGTCCCTGCATTGTAGGTACTCTGTGCGATGCAGCCGATAAGACCACCGACTTGGGCAATCTTGCCGCCGGCGCAATCGCCAGTTTCGATTGATCCGGCGACTTCGAGGCCCGCAACATTGAATGACGAGCCATAATCGCCCGCATAACCAATGGCGCCGCCAATGCGACTATTGCCGTTAAGCGTTTTAGTTGCAGCGATGGTCGCTTGAGCCTTGCTGTTATCCTTAAACGCAACCGTAGAAGCCGCCAGCACGCTGCCCGCAATACCGCCAATGTTCACGTCATTGGCAAACGTATCATCGCACGCGATATTCGTTTTGCACGTTACGCCAGACAATGACAGGTTGCCGACGATGGCACACGCAAGCGACCCGGCATCGATAGCCGAACCGTTATCGAACTTCATGGAGCCAGCGATTGTGACGTTGGAGATGGTTGCACCGTTGACGGCCGCGAACAAGCCCAAGCGGCCGTGGCGGTAGATTTTGCCGTTGCCGTTGCTCGTGTTATTGCCGTCGAGCACGTCTTCACCACGCTTGCCGTACGCCTCGCCGACGGCAAGATTGATTGTGCCGCCACCGTTCAACGTTCCCGAGAAAACTTGCGAGCCGTCTGCACGATCCTGCGTGAAACCCGTCAGGCCCGTGCCCTTGAGATCAATAGTGCCGTTCACCGTAATGGTCGAGGACTGCAAGCCGTTAAGGTTGTTTTCGGTAACGCCGTCAACCATCGAGTAGTAGCCGTTGGTTTGCCAGGTAATCGCAAGCTTGGCGAAATCCTCAGCTGTGGTTAGGGCGTAGGCACCGTTAGCTGCCGTCAGCGAATCCGGCAAGGTCAACTTATGAGTGTCCACATCAAGCTTAATGAAGTCGCCGCCCAGACGAACAACTTCACCGTAGGTCGCGATGTCGTCCGTCTTTGAGGCTGAGTTGCTACGCTTGAAGGTCCAGACCGCAGCGCCCTTGTCTCCCAGATCACCATTAGAGCCATTGCCGGCAGCGAAGATCAGCGCGTTGTGGTTCTCGTATACGAGCTGACCCGTCGTGGCGTTCTCGGCAAAACTTGCGCCCGACAGATCCGTGATGCCGCTGAATTTGATTACAGCATTCCACGCGGATCCCGCAATTCCCGCGGCACGGTTGCTTTGCGCCTTACCGATAGGATTGTCGCTTGTAAGTTTGAAATCTCGCACGTCAAGGACATTGCGCGTATCGACAACGCCCACGGCGCCACCGAACTTTCCGGTACCCGTTCGCGCCGAAGCATCTCCCTTGCACGCAACCGTCACGCCGTTGAAGACAACGGCAACGGGCTGCGAGTTAGGATTTGCGCTATCGCCAACATAGCCAACAACGCCGCCTGCGTCGGACAACTTGCTCGCAAGGTCAACCTCAATTGAGCACGTATTCTTATTATCTGCATCCTTTTCAACAACAAAGGCGCGCAAAGCGCCGTCGTCGTCCGTTTTCGTCGCGAACACCTTGCCGACAAGGCCGCCGTAGCTGCCGTTGACACTAACATCTTCTGGTAAGGCGAGTTTGCTCTTATACGTCCCGCCTTGCACCACGATGTCTCCATTAGAGATATCGGCCATGCCAAAAAGAGCGCCGGCGCGCTGCGACGCACCAAGAGTCACAAGGTCGCCCAGGTCGAACATATTGGACGTAACGGCAAATCCTTGCGCAAAGCTCACGTCGCCGATAACGCCACCAGAGCAAGCGCTGTTCTCGTCGCCAATATTTAGAGGACACCCAATCTGCTTATTATCCGCGCCCAGTGTGAGCACGGTCGCTTTACCAATAAAACCGCCGCTGGCAGTTGTGCCCTTGACGGTGAGCGCGTGTAGGTCGAGAGCTTTCGCGACGTTGACCATGGCACCCGTGCTCGAGCCAACGAGTCCTACAACGCCACCGGCGGAGCCGTTCGTAGACTGGACGGTGGCGGTGGGAACGTTTGCCAGAGTGCCAATGCTCAGGGTCGCACCGTCCTTGACTTCGCCTACGAGCAGGCCAGCGTTGCCAGAGCTCGTTTTGACGGCTCCGCCTGAGGTCAGATCGTTGGGGAACGTGACGGACTCAACCGTCAAGCTCCCGCTCTCGACCGTGTTGGCAATCAAGCCAATGTTGCCCGTCGCATTCGCGTTGAGATTCTTTCGAGAATCGGTGAGGCTATAGGTAACGTTCGCAGCAAGGTCGCCCGTCGTCGCACCCAGGAGGGGTGCCGTCAAGGCGGAAGTCGCATCCTTCACATCAACGTTCACGGGTTCCACGATGTCAACCGACGCGATGAGTGTCTTGCTCTCTTCGCCGTTTTCCGCACCGCTGACCTTCGAAGCGACCATCGGTGCGCTATAGCTAGTCGCGCCTACCCACTTTATCCTGACCGTTTTGTTTTGGTCAGACAGCTTGAGGTTATTAAAAACCGTCCGATCAGTCGTAAGCTCGACGGGACTATCAACGTCCCTATAGATCCTGCCTTCAAACGGACATTCATCACTGCCAAGACCCTGGAAAGACATGCCGTTATTAGCCGACTCGGTGAGCTTCGCATCGCCCGTGATGATAACCTTGATCTGCGCATCATAGTAAAGCGAAGCGTCGGCGTTAGACAGGACGGCGAACGCCTCCGACGACTTGACATCGAGGCTTCGGATTCCGCTCTCGTCGTCTTTGCGCACGATGCTTTCCGCGCCGTTCTTCTCGAGCAGCTCGACGAGCTTATTCAAATCCGTGATCGTCGCACCCGCCTGGGCATCAGCGTCCTCCGAAGTCGCATCATCGGCATCTTGCTCGGCGTCGTCAGCGGCGGCATCGTCAGCGGCATCGTCGCCTTCCGTCTGGTCGCCCGTGGAATCGGAACCAGTGGCGCTATCGGTGGTATCGCCTGCTGCAGCGTCATCCTTCACCGCGTCATCCCCAGCACTGTCGCTGTCGGCGCCGGCATCACTCGACCCAGACCCGATCGTGACATCGCCGTTGGTCTCGCCGCTCTCGGCAGTATCCAACGCCTTCGCAGATGCGGCAGCAATCTCGTTCGAGATGTTCTGCCAGCCTGCCGCCACAGCAGCCACCGTGGGCGAGCATGCTTGGAGCACCATGACCACCGTCATGAACTCTGCGAATATGCGCTTTGCCGTTCTCATCGATTCCGTACCTCTTATCCTAAAACTCCGCTTCCAGAGTTATCGAGTCTCCGTCGCGCCCGTCAGAGTAGTTCCGCTCACGCTAATGTCCAGGTCGCCCCAGCCACCGGGCGTTTTGCCGTCCGCTCGGTAAAAGTTGACGACCATCGAACCCGGCTCCATGGTGAACGTAGCCTTGCGAGCTGCAGCATCCACCGTCGCGCTATGGTTGGTCTCAAAGAACGGGTCGATCTCCACGTTCTCCCCCCACGTGAGCGTGACGTTTGCCAGTGCGCCCGTAACCGTCACGCGGTAGTTGTATGCAGCGTAATCAGCAAACTTGCCAGCCTCATCGACCAGCGCGCCCTCAACCGCAGCGGTCTTGACCTCGGCCCTCTTTGACGGCACGACTTTCGCCGCCAGACAGGCTAGCTCGGTGCCGGGGCTCTTCTCCGATACGACCGTGGCCTTAATCACAAAGTATGCTTGTCCCAACTTAGCCTCGGGGAAGGTCACGGTGTAGTCGTTCTTGGTAGGTTGATTCTCCGGAAGCGTGACGCTGCTACCGGGCTGGGGCGCATAGCTCCACGTGGCGCCATCGAGCCCGTGCCCCTCGACCGTCAAGGTGTATGTCACATTTTTGTCGTTGCAGAAGTTGCTGTTGCCCAGCAAGTAGTTGTAGATGCTAAAGGTAAAGTTGCACTGCCCGTTGTTGGGATACACCGTAACGGAGCGCTGGGCACGGGCGAGCTCGTCGGGGCTAGGCGCACTCATATAGCCCGTGAGCAAATCGCTTGCAAATAGGCTCTGCGCAGTGCCCGTTGCGGCGACGGACTTTAGAAATCCGTTGGCGGTGTAGGCGGAATAGGTAAAGTAGCCACCCGTCACGAGCGCCACGGCGCAAATAAGTGCGATTGCCGCCACAACCAGCTTGTTCTTGACTAGGCTCTTGCTTTTTGCCAGCTGCTCGCGCTCGGCATCCTGCTGTTTCTCTTGCTTCTCCATGTGCGCCCCCTCTCCTACTTGCCGCTCGTGTTGCGCGCGATCAGGTAAATCACGTCGGTCTCTTTGGCGCTCTCGTCCCACGAAAGCTTGATGATAAAGTTAAGCGTGTCATTGCCAGTCGAGTTGTCGAGTGTCTTAGCGTTGAGGTCGCCTTTGCCGAATTTCTTGTATCGGTAGAGCGGGCGCGCGTTGCGCTGGACGTTTTGATAGTCCTTGAATGTAGGGTCGCTTGCGCCCTCGCCCGGCACGGCTGCCAGACCGTCGTTCTCCTTGTTGATATATTCGAAGCTCGTCAGCAGGTTCTCTCCGGTTGCTTTCCAGCTATAAGATTTGCCGTCTGCGGTACCGCTCACGTCGGGCGTCTGGAGCGCAGACGTGTTCTCGGCTCTGTACAGCTCAATAGTGAGACCCGTAATGTTGGTCGTATTCGCGAGTTGCAGCTCAAAACCGTCACCGCCCGTCTGCACGCAAAACGGGCGCTTGAGCGTCACCGTGTTGCCGGTCTTGGTATCGCCGTATTCGGGGTTGTAGCTCAGGTCGACCTGCTCTGTTGCCGTAGCGTTGGGGCCCAGCACTTTGAGCTCCGCCGGCTCCTTGATCTTGCCAACGGTGGAGCCGCGATTGGCATCGACGAACCATCCGAGCGTCAATCCCAGCAACACGAGAAGCACGGCCACCAGACCCATGATGGCCAGGGATTCGCGACGGTGGTCGCTCACCCAAGCCTTGATGCGCTCGATGCGGCCAGCCGGACGCGCTTCGCCGTGCGAGCCGAACCCGTTGCCGCCGGGGTTTGCCGCTCCTTCGTTGTGTTTGATATCGCCCTGCTCGCGGGCATTAAGCTGCTCGTCCATTTATTTATCCGCCTCCTTGGCGGTGAAGCGCACGCGAATGTACTTGACGTTCTTGCCGATAATCTCGTCGGCGTTGTTGTAGTAGCTGGCGCAGGTTTCCACATCCGCAGAGGACATGCCGGCTCCGACAGGCGGAACCGCGCTAGGCGCCTGACCTGGCACGCTCGTGCTATCGGCGCGGAAATAGCGCGCGTGGTTATTGTTGATGTCGCCGACGAGGGTTGTGTATCCCCCCTCGTCGCCTGTGTTAGCGAAAAGGTTGCCACCGTAGCCGGCGTTGCCCGTGCGAACATAGCTCTTGAACTGTTCCGGCCAAATCCAGTAGAGGGTTTTGGTGACGGTTTCGGTCGTGCTATTTGAGTCCGCAGCGTAAAAGCTCGACTTTGGGATGGTAAAGCTCTGCGTAATGACGGTGACGCTGGCCCCGTCCTGGGTCACCGTGGTGGTCGTGGGGACCAGCGGATTCGAGTAAAAGCCAGAGGCATCTTTGCCCTGAAAAACCAGGATATGACCGCGCACCAAATCTTTAAGCGAGTTGATGATCTCTTCGTTTTTCGATGCATCCGCAGCAGTGCCGCCCGTGCCCGCAACGCTCGTCTGAACAGAAATTTCCCAGGTCATCTCCACCGTGATATCGTGCAGGTCATTGCAGAGCGGCCTGACGTTGAGCTGGAGCTGGCCGGCCGACCCCGGAGAGAGACCGCCATCGGTGCTCATGTTATTGAGGTTGAAAAGATTGTTCACGGCAAGGCTTGTACTGTCCGACGCGTAGTTGTCCTGAGTGTCGTACTTACCCGCCGTGCCGCCCTGCGTTCCCGAGAGCACAAACCGCGGGCCCTTCGCCGCGATCGTGCTCCCCGTGGCACTCACTCGGTTATTCGCGGCAAACCAGGCCAGGCATGCAAAGATGGCAACGATGGCGGCCAGCACAAACAGACCGCTCACCAGGAAATCCTTCCAGAAATCCTTGAGGGTCCGCACGTGCTCGTCGGCAGCTTGGCGGTACTCGGCCGCCGTCTTGTGCTGCTGGAGCTCGCTATGTCGGTCCATGCCACTCATCGTTTACGTTTGCCCTGCTAGCGGGCGTGCCATCCTTTCCGCTCGGTCGCGTTTATCCGTTGTTCGCAGGTAGAGAATTCAGGCAGAATACAACACCATACGATAAGGTAAAAGAATAGCATTGACCTGCGGTTTGCTCCACAGCGCAAGCCTTAATGATGTCTTAAAGATTACGAATAGCAGCTTCTTCCATATGCCAAGGACATGGTGCAAACAAACCTGACCACTTGCACCAATCCGCAGCACCGGGCAGCGGGCACACGGCGTGCCGCCCCTTAACACCCCAGCGCGCGCACGGGTATCACGTAGATACCGTCCTCGACCTCGCGGGCGTACTCACCCACCCCCACAATCACGGCCATAAACTCCGGTTCGCGTGTGCGTGAACGAGGATTTCCACAGACCTTCTTGCGAACGCGCTTGAGGCTCTCAACGCCGGCACTCGCCTTATCTTCACTTACCTTAATCTCAAAGGCGGCCCACCGTCCGTCGGCTAGCTGCACGATAGCATCGCACTCAAGGCCCGAATCGTCGCGATAATAGCGCACGGGAGTGCTATCCAGCAGGTCGAGCGAACGTGCGTAGACCGAAAGGTCGCGTATGACCAAATTCTCAAACACCAGACTAAATGTCTGCCAGTCGGCAAGCAGCGCCTGCAAGGACATACCTAGCAAGGCACAAGCAAGGCTCGGATCTGCCAGATAGCGCTTGGGCTTGACGGTAAAGCGCCGTTTGTCGCGCGCGGCGGGAACCCAACCGGGGACCTCCTCGAGAATGAACATGCCTTTGAGAGCATCCAAGTACCTGCGCACCTTGGTCTCATCGGCAAACGCTGCGGGTTCCTCCTCGGCACCGAACATATCCATAAGAATCGTTTTATACGTGGCTGCCTGTCCCAGATTGCGCGCTATCGATGCGGAGACTCGACGAGCAATATCGGGGTCGAGACCGACCGCCGGAAAGCTGCTCGAAAACGTGGTGTTGAGATATTCGCGGGCGATGAGCTGAGCGTCAGCCGAAACCATATCGATCGCCTCGGGCCAGCCGCCGCGGCAAGCGGCTTCGACAAGCCCCGGTGTATCGCCATTGCACCGGCAGGGCTCAAAACGATGCTCAAACAAGCCCGCCAGGCTCACCTTGCCGTTGGACTCACCTGTCTCGGCAAGTGTCATGGGGTGCATGCGGACGTGACCGATGCGGCCGGCTCCACTATGCGCGGGCGCCTCCCCCTTTGAGCCAAACGCAGGCGTGGCGGAACCCGTGAGGATATAGGCGCCGCGCGTACCCCGGGTGCGGTCAACCTCGTGTCTAACGTAGTCCCAAATTTGGGGAACGCGCTGCCACTCATCGATAATATGCGGACGGTCTCCCAGCAACATCATCGCCGGGTCGGCACGCGCGAGGTCGAGATTCTCGTCGACATACGAGACGGACGCCCCATGCTCAAGCGCGGCCCACGTCTTGCCACACCACTTGGTGCCTGCAATCTCGACCGCGCCAAAGACGTGAAGGTAGCGCTCGATTTGCGCATCCACGATACGTGGGATGTATCCGTCCCGATGTAGCCTCTCACCTGCCATGAGCCACCCCCGCAGATTTCCAGGTCCTGCTTTCTGATTCTTCTATTCCACTGTAGCAAATTCGGATTTTCGGGTAGTTGCGATTCGGATTTTCGTGTTCATATAGTTCGGATTTTCATGTTCTAAGGATTCGGATTTTCGGGTGCTCAAGATTCGGATTTTCTGAACCCGCTGATCAGGGACACTCTATTGGCAAAAAGGCGGGGAGCACCGATACGGCACTCCCCGCCCACTCAATACGCGATAGCTTTCTTGCTTAGAGCTCGTTGGCCGCGTGATACGCCGTGCGAATGGCGCTCGCAATATCGGCGGTACGCTCGCCCGAGCAGTCGCCCACGCAGGTCACGGGCACCGTCACGCCGTCCAGGTCAAACGCGTTGGCCTTGGAGCCCACGGCCATCACCACGTAATCGCAGGCGATCTTCACCGGCTCCTCGGCGCCGTCCTCGGTGGTGCGAATGGCCTCCACGCCCTCGTCGGTAATGGCGGTCAGGCGGGTCTTCACGTGCTGCTCCACGTTGTGCTCGGCAAAATCGCTCATGATCAGTGGCAGAATGGTCTCGGACTCGCCCGCGGCAATCTTGTCGAGCATCTCCACGATCGCCACCTCGCAGCCGTGCTGCAGCAGGTACTCGGCAGTCTCGGTGCCCACCAGGCCACCGCCAATGACGGCGACGCGGCCCGTAAGCTCCACCTTGCCGGCCAGCACGTCCCAACTCGAGACGACCTTGTCCGAATCGGCACCCGGAACGGGGATGACCACGTCGTGCGCGCCCACGGCCACAATCGCAGCGTCGGCGGCGTTGAGGTCCGCGGGGCTAGCGGCATGGTTGAGCTCAACCTTCACGCCCAGGCCGGGCAGAATCTTCTCGTAGTACTCGACCGAGCGCATGATCTCGTCCTTGCGCGGGGGCGCGGCCGCCAGCACAATCTGACCGCCCAGATGATCGCTCGCCTCGTAGACGGTCACGTCGTAGCCGCGCTTGGCCGCCACGCGCGCGGCCTCCAGGCCGGCAATACCGCCGCCCACCACGGCAATCTTCTTGTCGCCCTCGCCCGGCTTAATAGCGATGGTCGCCTCGTCGCCGTTCTCGGCATTGAGCACGCACGAGATGTACTGGCGGTTTTGAATCGCATCGACGCAACCCTTGTTGCAGTTGAGGCACTCGCGGATGGGCTCACCCGTGGCGGCCTTGAGCGCAATGTCGGGGTCGCACATGAGCGAGCGGCCGTACGCGACGATGTCGGCCGAACCGTCCTCCAGGATCTTCTCGCCGGCCTCAACCGAGACAACGCGGCCGACGGTTGCCACCGGCACAGAGACCAGGGCCTTGACGCGCTCGGCCACGGGCAGCGTCCAGTTGTAGGGCATGGCGCCCATGGGCGGAATGGTGTCTCCCATGTTGCCGGTGTGGTTGGCCTGCGCGACCTGGATCATGTCGATGCCCGCGCCCTCGAGCAGCTTGGCAAACTCGCAGGCCTCATCGGGCTGCAGGCCGCCCTTGCCGCGCGGCGTGCCGTCGGGGTTCTCCATGATCACGGGGAGCTTGTACTCCACCATCAGCTCCGGCGCGGCCTCCTTAATGGCAGCGACGACCTCCAGCGCGTAGCGAACTCGGTTCTCGAACGAGCCACCGTACTCGTCGGTGCGCTGGTTGAGGATGGCCGAGCACAGCGAACCCACCAGACGGTCGCCGTGGACCTCGATGGCGTCGATGCCAGCCTGCTGTGCGCGGGCGGCCGAGGCGGCGATGGCCTCCTTGATCTGGGTGAGTTGCTCCACGGTGGCCTCGTTCACAAAGTGCTGCATGTCGTGGTGCAGCTTGGCGTAGGCCTGCTTGCGAATCTCGTTGGACTCGGCCATCTTGGCGGCGAAGGTCTCCTCGTCGCCGGCGGCCTTGGCCTCCTGCGCGGCCTTGGCGGCGGCCATGGAGCCCATGACCATGCGGCCGACGCCGGGCACGTCGTACTCGGGGTGGAACAGCTGCAGCGCGACCTTGGCGCCGTGCTTATGGACGGCGTCAGCCAGCGCCTTAAACGTGGGGATCTGGGCGTCGGTCGCCAACTTGGGCGTGGGGCTTGCGGTCATAACGGGAGCAACGTCGCCGATGACGATGTAGCTCACGCCGCCACGGGCCAGGCGCTCGTAAAAAGCCAGGCTGCGCTCGCCGATGGAACCGTCGCGCTCCTCGTAGCCGGTGGTCAGCGGCGGGAACATAATGCGGTTTTTGAGCTCAAGGGGGCCAACCGTAATGGGCTGGAGCAGCTTGGATGCGGGTGCGGTCATGGACATTCCTCTCTTGTAGGCGCGGCGGCGATGTTGCCGCGTAGTTGTCTAGAGGATATGACATGGGAGCACAGTGGTGCAACGGAAATCGGCGAATATCAGGTGGCGGCGGGTGGATGGGGATGGGCGGGGCGGCCCGTCGGTTTATCTCAATCTGTAACAGTTACGCGGCAAAATCGGGTCTTACTGTTACAGATCGAGACAAACGGGACCCGCCTGCTAGAAAATCTCAATCTATAACAACAACTCGGCGAAATCCGTCCCTCGTGTTATAGATTTAGACAAACGGGACCCAATCCACCGGTATATCTCGATCTGTAACATCTAGCCGCCCAAATCGGGTCTAGATGTTACAGATCGAGATCTTTGATTGAGAGGTTGGGAATTGGACCGAAAACACGGTCCCGGAATAACAAAAAAGCTCGCCGGCTAGGCCGACGAGCTGCAAGTTCTTGGTCGCGGGGGCAGGATTTGAACCTACGACCTCCGGGTTATGAGCCCGGCGAGCTACCAGACTGCTCCACCCCGCAATGTCTGGGCGCCTCATGTGCGCAAGAAAGAATATTACGCGGGAGTTCGGTAAACGGCAAGGAAAATCTCGTAGAGCATAATTCCTTCATATTTAAACCCCTCAGCCCCTATCACCGTAAACGAATCGCGGCCGAGCGCCGTCGACGGCGCGTATACAATGGTGCGCGTCCTTTTATGCCAACACTGGGAGTAGACATGCTGCTCGCTATCGATATGGGAAACACGCAGACGGCCATGGGCCTGTTCGACGGAGACGAGCTGGTGCAGTCGTGGCGCATGCCCACCGACCGCTCCTATACCGCCGACGAGATCCACGTGCGCCTGATGGGTTTCTTTAAGATGTACGGCCTCTCGCTCGATGCGGTTGACGCGATCGCCTTTGCGGGCGTGGTGCCGCAGCTCTCGCGCGAGTGGCACGCCGTGGCCGACCGCATTGCCGCAGACGCCATCGTCATCGGGCCGCAGACGGCCGCCGTGACCAAGCTGCGCGCGGCGCGTCCCCAAGCCGTAGGCGCCGATCGCGTCGCTAACGCCGTTGCGGCCGAAACTTTCTACGGCGCGCCGGCAATCGTGGTGGACTTTGGCACCGCGACCAATATCGACGTCATCGATGAGGACGGTTATTACATTGGCGGAGCGATCGCGCCGGGCATCCGCATCTCCATGGACGCGCTTGCCGCCCGTGCCGCCAAGCTCGCCAGTGTGCCGCTCGAGGCGCCCGAGCATGCCATCGGCCGCGATACCGAGGAGTGCATCAAGGTCGGCGCCGTGGTGGGCGCTGCTGCCATGGCCGAGGGCCTGGTCGAGCGCATGAAGCGCGAGCTGGGCCGCGAGGATGCCACCGTTATCGCCACGGGCGGTCTCGCCGGCATCGTCGCCGATTCGACCGATGCCTTCGACGTGGTCGACGGACAGCTCACCATCAAGGGCATCTGCGAAATCTACCGCCGCATGCAGGAGCTGGGGTAAGGCAGGGGCTTAAGTCGAGCACGGGCGCGAGCGGCGGACTAAGCAATGCATCGGTCCTATTCCTCAAAAACGAAATTTTTTCAGTTTTGAGGAATAGGCTTTCTGCTACGCCTCGCCGCACAACCACCTCGCCAGGTCCACGATCTGCACTCCGTCGCGATCCGTGGCCTCGTGATGCGTGCGGGCGAGAATCATCTTGGGATACGCATCGCCAATGCTCAGCAGTGGCGAAATCTCGCGTTCAAATGTCTTATCCGAGCTGATGTAGTCGCTCACCTGAATGTAGAGTTTCTCGCTCCGCTTGATTGCTACAAAGTCTATTTCCTTTTTATAGAGCACGCCGACGTATACCTCGTATCCGCGACGCAGCAGCTCGATTGCCACCATGTTCTCGTATACGCGTCCCCAATCCATATCACGTGTACCAAGAAGCGCATATTTAAACGCATGGTCCGCCAGATAGTACTTCTCGCCGCTCTTAAGGTATTTTTTGCCGCGAATGTCGTACCGACGAACTTTATAGAAGGCAAACGCATCGCACAGGTACCCCATGTACGTGCCGACCGTCTTGTTCGTAATCTTTAACCCATCCGCATTTAATGCATCAGTAATGTTGCGTGCCGACGTAATGTTGGAAACGTTGTCCATCATGTAATCGGCAATGCGCAGCAGCGCCGATTCGTTTCTCACGTTATGCCGCTGCACGATATCTCTCACAATGAGCGTCTTGAAGACGTTGGAGAGATATTGATAGCGCTGCTCCTGCAGTGGATAAGGGTAAGAGCCGGACATACCGCCGGTTCTCGCGTACTCATCGAAGTCGCGGTCGACCTCGCCCTCGTCGCCATAGAGACGATACTCCTCAAACGAGAATGGGAAAACCTCGATCTCGAACGTACGCCCCGTAAAGAGCGTCGACAGATCGCTCGACAGCAAAAAGGCATTCGATCCGGTAATGAATATGTCGTACTGCTCGGATGCGTGAAGGCTATTGATCGCACGCTCAAAACCGTCGCACATCTGAACTTCATCGATAAGCAGAAAGTTTTGTTTGCCGGACACTCGATGCTCTTTTACATAGGCGAGCAGCGCGTGATACTCGAGCAGGTTCTCGAACTCATCGAGGTTGTAGTTGATATGGATGACATTCGAATTGGACAGATGTGCCTCCACGTAATCGCGGAGGGCCTCGAGCAATTTTGATTTACCGCTACGACGGATGCCCGTGATGACCTTGATGTCCGGCACGCCAATAAGACTCGTCAACGTGTCCATATATGACGTTCTATTGATGAGTTTCATCGGGGCCTCCTCGCGGTCTTTTATCGCTATTCCTCAAAACTGAAAAATTTTCAGTTTTGAGGAATAGGCTCTATAGCGAATATACCTCGCGAAAGACCGAGCCGCCTTAATCCTATTCCTCAAAAACGAAAATTTTTCAGTTTTGAGGAATAGGGCGCTGGCAACCCATTCCCCAGATAGGCGAAACCCTCCCCGGCACAGGCCGAGGAGGGTCTTGTTGTCATGTCTATCTTTGGGCGCGAACGCCCCGCGTTACAGCCCGCGAATCCGTACGGCCTCGGGCGGAAACTCCTGCTCGCCGGCATCGGTCTTGATGGTCGCGCGGCCCCAGATGTCCAGGCCCGCAAACACACCGACCGCAAGCGGCAAACCGTTGGGCGACACCGCCGCAACCTGACGACCCAGCAGCGGCACCATATCGAAGTACTCACCCAGCACCGGAGCCAGCGGGCCGGCAGCGCCCTGTGGTGTGTTGGCGGCAACCGCCCAGGTGTCCACGCGGGTCAGCACGGCGGTGGCCAATGCCTCGACCAGCACCTCGTCGGCCATATCCACGCCAAGCTCACCCAGCGCCGCACGCTCAATATCAACCGTCACTGCGGCAAACATGCCCGCGGCACCGGCACCGCCGTTGACGGCGACGCGCGCGAACGACGTCTCAAACGCAGGCGCACCGCACACGATATCGCTCGGCCACTGGATACCCACCTTACCGGCAAGGCCCAACCCCGGCGTCGAAGCCGTGCCCACGAGCGCGTCCATCATGCCCATCGCGGCCACAAACGGCAGGCCGTGGAAGGCGTGCATATTCACATCCGGACGCACGACCAGCGAAAACGTCAGCGAAGCATCGCCCGCGTTCCATGCGCACCAGCCCGCGGACACGCCCTCGCGGCCCGCGTCACGCGCCGCGTCGAGCTCGGTACCGGCGACAACAGCATTCATCTCGATCATCTACATACGCCCCAATTCGCCCACGATATGGCCCACGCGATCCTCGGGTCCCTTGACCTCGACACCGTTATAGCGGAAGAACCGCGCCGGGTCGTGCATCAGGTCCTCGAGCGGCACCAGCACAAAGTCGCGCTCGCCAATGAGCGGATGCGGCAGGCGCAGCTTTTTGCCGCCGTGGGTCTCGCCGTCCATCCACAGCAGGTCCAGGTCGATGGTGCGCGGACCGTTGGCCTTGGCCTTTTTGGAGCGGTCGCGGCCCAGCTCGGCCTCGATCTTCATGAGCTCGTCGAGCAGCACCAACGGCGCCAGCTCGGTCTTAATCTCGATGACGGCGTTGGCAAACGCGTCCTGGCGCGTCTCGTAGGCCGGCTCGCTCTCGTAGATCTTGGAGGAGTTGGACACGCAGGTGAGTGGAATCTCGGCGATCATGTCGCGTGCGGCGCGGATGTTGTCACAGCGATGCCCCAGGTTGGAGCCCACGGCCACAAACGCGCGGCGCGGCTGCGGCTTGGCAACCGCCCAGTAGCCGTTCAGGAACTGCGCAAAGCCCGCGGCGTCGTGCACGCGCACGATGTTGGCACCGGCCTGGATGGCGCCCAGGCACACGCCAAACGTAGCGGCATCGCGCTCGGCGGCCTCGGTCACGCCCGAGACGGCGCCCACAAAGCGCTTGCGCGATACGGCGCACATGAGCGGATAGCCCAGTGACGCCATCTTGGCAGTCTCGCGCTGGATGACGATGTCCTCGTTGGCCGTCTTGCCAAAGCCCGGACCGGGATCGATGCAGATGCGGTCGCGCGACACGCCGGCGTGGATGAGCGCGCGGGCCTGGTCGGACAGAAAGCCCATGACGCGGCGCATGATGGGCGCCGAATCGGGCAGGGTGAAGCGGCGGAGCTGCGAGGTGGGCACGTAGGCTTCCTCGCGGCGGGCGCTGCGGCGCATCATGGCGGCCAGGCGGTCATTGGGCTCCGATGCGGCCTCGGTGGCCTCGGGCGCGGGCGCGACGGTCTCGGCAGCAGCAGCCTGCTCGGCGGCCGGCGTCTCCTGCTCGTTTGCAGGCTCGGTCGCGGGCTCAGGTTCGCCAAACGGCAACGAGGGCTGCACCACGCCGCCCGGAAGCTTGGCCTCCGGCTTAGGCTCGCCCAGCAACTTGCCGCGACGGCGACGGGCCGGCTTCTCGGCCTCGCGCGCGGCCTCGGCAGCCGCTTCGCGTGCCTTCTCGGCAACAAACGCCGCTGCCGAGGTATCGAGCTGCACCGTTGCGTGCGTGCGCGCGGGCGCGGCGACCTCGCCGGCATGCATCACGATGACGCCACAGGTGCTCGTCTTAACAAACTCGACCATCTTGGGGTCGGTGAAGCCGGTCACGTCGTTGACGATCGAGGCGCCGCAGCGCACGGCCGCCTTGGCAACCGCCACATGACGCGTGTCAATCGAGACGATGGCGCCCTCTTTGGCCAGCGCGCGCACCACGGGCAGCACGCGGCGCGCTTCCTCATCGGGATTGACCGGGGTAAAGCCGGGGCGCGTGGACTCACCGCCCACGTCGATGATGTCGGCGCCGGCGTCGAGCATCGCCAGGCCATACTCGATCGCGGCATCCGGGTCGAAGTGCTCCCCGCCATCGCTAAACGAATCGGGCGTCACGTTGAGGACGCCCATGATGCGCGGGCGGTCAAAGCTGAGCTCATACTTTCCGCACCGCCATGTCTTGCTGTCGTTCGCCATGAACATCCTCCTAAAATGCCCACGCCGCCGAGCTTGGGGAGCTGGCGGCGGGGTCGCTTTGCACTCAGTCTTTCTATTGTATCCGCGCACGCGGGCTAGAACGCAAACGCGGCCGCGATGTCGCAAGAAATCAGCAGGTCGGCATTTGCATCCTGATCGGTGGGGGCAAGGTTGCATATGGCCAGTGTATCGCCGGTAAAGTAGCGTGTAAGACCCGCCGCCGGATACACCACGAGCGAGGTCCCGCCTACAATGAGGGCATCGGCCGCGGCGATGGCGGCAACGGCACCGGTCAACACATGCTCGTCGAGCGGCTCTTCGTAGAGCACCACATCGGGCTTGATGCGACCACCGCACGCGGGGCACACGGGCACGCCCGCGGCGTCCTCGTGCTCGCGCGAGCAAATCCACTCGGCGCTATAGACCGCTCCGCACGACTGACAAATGTTGCGATGGACCGATCCGTGCAACTCAAACACGCGCTGCGAGCCCGCCATCTGATGCAAGCCGTCGATGTTTTGCGTCACCACGGCATCAAGCTTGCCGACGCGCTCCAGCTCGGCCAGCTTGGTGTGGCAGCGGTTGGGCTTAGCGTTAAGCGCAATCATCTTGGTTCGGTAAAAGTCGAAGAACTCCGCCGGATGTGTCTCGTAAAAGCTGTGCGACAGCATGCTCTCGGGCGGATAGGCAAACTGCTGGTGATACAGGCCGTCCACGCTGCGAAAATCGGGAATGCCGCTTGCCGTGGAAACACCAGCGCCGCCAAAGAACACCACGTGCTCGTGGGTATTGAACAGCTCCGCCAGCGCGGCGGAGGCCTGCTTGGGATCTGTTATCGCTTGCGTCATGTTTGTCCTCCGTCCATGTTGGTCGGGGCGGCCGCGATTGCGCCGTCGTCCGCGGGGCCCGCCCCGCCCCTGTTGCGCTAATCTTAAGCCTGCCAACCCCGTCGAAAGGACACCATGCCTCAGACTTACACTTTCGCCTCGTGGAACGTCAACGGCCTGCGCGCCGTGCTCAAAAAGGACCCGAGCTTTATCCAGATCGCGCAAGAACTCGACGTCGATATCCTGGCGCTGCAAGAGACCAAGCTGCAAGAAGGCCAGGTCGATATTGACCTGCCCGGCTATCACCAAACCTGGAGCTACGCCGAGCGTAAAGGCTATTCGGGCACTGCGGTCTTTAGCCGCCAGAAACCGCTGCGCGTGCTGCACGCCGACGCACTGCTACCCTACGCCGGCGAGAACGAGGCGGCCGAGCTCGTCGCCCAAGCCGCAACCGAGGGCCGCGTCTGCGCGCTCGAGTTCGACAAGTTTTGGCTTGTGGATGTCTACACGCCTAACGCCCAAAATGAGCTCGCGCGCATCGATGTACGCATGGCTTGGGACGATGCCTATCGCGACTTTTTGAGCGCGCTTGAACGCGAGACCGGTAAGCCCGTCGTAACCTGCGGCGACTTTAACGTGGCGCACGAGGAGATCGACCTTAAGAACCCCAAACCCAACCGCGGCAACGCCGGCTTTTCGGACGAGGAGCGCGGCAAGTTTACCGAGCTGCTCGACGCCGGTTTTACCGACACCTGGCGCGCGGCCAATCCGGACGTCGAGGGCGTCTACAGCTGGTGGAGCTACCGCTTTAATGCCCGCAAGAACAACGCAGGCTGGCGCATCGACTACTTCCTGGTAAGCAACGCAATCGCCGGCAATGTGCGCGACGCCGGCATCCGCGGCGACATCTTTGGCAGCGACCACTGCCCCGTCACCCTCACCCTAGAGCTCTAGCCCCAACTGATCTCCTGGGGACGGAGGAAAAGGAATCATTTTCACTTCGCGAGATCATCCACGCAGCTCGCTTGCCACGAAACTGGCCCATCTACTACGTTTAAGCCACTACCCTCAACCACAGTGAACAACGCAGAAAGAAAACCGCAGGTAGAAAGCCTACGGTTTTTCATAAAACACGGTTGAGGTTGGGGGTGTCGGGCCAAACGTAGTAGATAGACCGATTTCGTGGCGGGCGGGTTCAGCTGATTCCCTGGGAACGTCTGGAGGCGAAAGAAAACGGATCAATTTGGCTCTCCGAGGGCCACGATGCCCGTCGTATCAGCCGGCTATTTCAAAACTATGCCGGTTTACGGGGCTGAATCGCGAACCCCCAACCATACGCAATTCCGAAATAATAAAACCGCAGGTAAACGGCTTGCTCTATTTCAAAAATAGCCGGCATGGTCTGCTTGTGCCAATCTGGCCCCGTAAACCGGCATAGTTTTAAAATGGCACTTCGGCAGTATTGATTCCCGCCCCGGCGCAACCAGCCCTACAGTCCGTACTTCACGACGACTCGGTTGATGCGGCGACACCAAGGCTTGTACAGGGCGACCAAAAACACGCAGGTCGCAAGGCCGTGCGTGATATCGAACGGCACCGCCGTGGCAAGACGCGCCATGGCACCCGCCCAAGTAAGCGGCTGTACAAAACCAATGATGTCATACGCGTTGATCACGACGCCATAGAGCAGGCCCGACGCAAAGCCGTACGCCAGCAGTGCTGGCATGCGCACGGTGCCGTCGGCGCGGTCGAACGCACCCGCATGCGCCAGCGCGCCGCCAACATAGCCAACCAGGCCCCAGGCATACATCTGCCACGGCGTCCACATGCCCTGTCCAAAAAAGAAATTGCTGGTCAGCGCCGCCAACGCGCCAACCATAAAACCATTGCGGCGACCAAGCGTCGCCCCCGCGATAATGGCGATGGCACTCACCGGTTTAAAGTCGGGAATGGGGCCAAACAAGATGCGCCCCGCCGCGGCCAACGCCGCCAGAACCAGCGTTGGCATAATCTGGCGCAGGCCCGGTCGCGACGCCTCGTAGCCTGCAAAGAACAGCGCAAGCACCAGCGCCACCACGACAAGCATGGCGAGTGCCGCCTGCTCAACGCCCGCCAGCAACGCCGCAGCCATCACGGCTGGCACCGCCAGCAGCAGCGGGATCTCCAGTTTTGCGAGCAGGCGCGCGACGCGATAATCCGTCATCCCATCACGCCCTATAAAACACGTTGTCGGCAAAGAAGTCGGCCGGCGGCTCCATGCAGGCAATCTCACCGTCAAACATCATGGCAATGTCATCGGCAACCTGCTCGGCAAAGTCCAGGTCGTGCGTCGCCATGACGACGGTGCCGCCAGCCTGCGCATGGTCGCGCAGGGCGCGGGCGATGATGCGGCGGCTGGCCAGGTCCAAACCCTTGGTGGGCTCATCGAGCAATAGCAGTTCGGGGCCGATCAACAGCAGCCTTGCCAACGCAAGCAGCTGACGCTGTCCGCCCGAAAGGTCATAGGGGTGGCGCTCCCCCAAGTCCGCGAGCCCCAGACTCGCCGCGCGCTCCCGCGCCATAGCCTCGTCGTACCCGCAGGCCGAAGCCCATTCCATCAGCTCGTCGCGCACCGTCTCGGCAACCAACAACGCCTTGGGATTCTGGGGCAGCAGCGCCGCCGATGCCGCCCCACGCACCATGCGACCACGCTGCAACTTGACCGTTTTGGCCAGTACCGAGAGCATCGTCGACTTGCCGCAGCCGTTTCCGCCCACAATCGCATGCACCGCACCGGCCGAAAACGCCACGTCGAGCCCGCGCAGCACCCAACCGCCCGCGCGATCGTAGCGAAACCAGCTCCCTGCCAGGGTGGTAGCCGACCCGCCGTGCATTTTTTGGAGTATTCTGCTCCCATCCGTGCGCGGGAAGGCTTCCGAGCCGTTCTTGAGCGACGTTTGCGCCACAAATTCGGACGATTTGTCCAATTCCGAACTTTTTTTCGCGCTCGATACGTCCCCGGGCGGCTCCAGAGAGCCCAAATTGTCCTCACGCCTGCTGAATACTCCGTTTTTTGCACATCGGACGGCACCCCACCCCAACATGTCGTCGGAAAACAGCGATTCTCGGCGTCCCAAAGAAACCATATCCGCCACCTCGCGCACGCGGCCGCCCTCAATCCGGTACGCACACGTCGCATACTCGAGCATTGGGCGCGGTTGATGCGTAGCCACAACAACCGTGCAGCCCAACTCACGGTTCACGCGAAACAGCGCGTGCAGAAAATTCTTCTCGGCAACGGGATCGAGCTGAGACGTGGGCTCGTCGAGTAGCAGCACACGCGGACGCAGCGCCAGGACGGCGGCAAGCGACAGCAGCTGCTTGCGGCCGCCCGAAAGCGTATCGGTATCGCGATGAAGCCAGTCCTCCAGACCAAAGAAATAGCTGGTCTCAGCTACGCGACGACGCATCTCATCACGTGCTAGCCCCAAGTTTTCCAGGCCAAACGCCATCTCGTGCCACACGGTTTCGCACACGATCTGGTTCTCGGGATCCTGGAACACATAGCCCACGCGCTCCGCCGATGCCCGCACGTCCATATCGGCAACGTTCTCGCCCAGCACGCGCGCATCACCAGTGCGCTCGCCCGCCGGCGCGATCTCGGGCTTGAGCAGCGACAGCAGCGTCGACTTGCCCGAACCGGTACCGCCAACAAGCAGCGCAAATGCACCTTGGGGAACACGCCAATCAAGCCCCTCGAGCACCGGTGCCTCGGCCCCGGGATAGGCAAAACTAAGGCCCTGCACCTCAATCGCCGGAATATCCGGGCCGCACGCCGCGCCCGACACCGGGCCCCTATCCAACCGAGCCATCAGCCAAACCTCTTCTCATCAATCGCGTGCGACGCGCAAGGCAGCATCATCCAGGCAGCGTACACGACATAGCCCCGCCACGGCGCCGGCACCGAGAGCTGCGGATAAAACGAATACTGCGTTGTCGCGGTCCATGCCACCGCCACCGCGGCGGCACCAAACACCGCAAGCCCAGCCAGCGCGGCAACGTCGCTGCGCCCCAGTCGATACCGCGCATACGTCGTACGACGCGTCGCGGCACCCCACCCGCGCGAGCGCATCGCGTCCGCGCGCTCCAGCGAATCTTCCATGCCCCAGCCCATCAACACGCTCGACGCCCGCAGGCGCGAGCATACGGGGTCGGCCGGCGCGCGGCCCGGCACATCAATCGCATCCTGCACCGCCAGCACCGTACGACCGCGGCGCAAAAACTGCGGGATAAGCCTCATGCACATCGAGATCATGAGCGCAATCACCGGTGCGGCATTACCCAGCAGCGCGAGCACCTTGTCGTATTCGAGCATCGACGCCGCGGCCTCAAACCACAGCACGCTCGCCACAAACAGCCCGCCCATGCACAGGCCGTATACCATGCTCTCCAGATACACCGCGCGCATACCAATACGGAACAGCTCCGTCGAGCCCGAGGCGCTAAACAGCGGATTGACCAGCGCGATAATCAAAATCACCGGCAGCTGCCAGCGAAGCGCCCCCAACGTGCGCGCAGCACTGCGCGTCGCAAGCCCGTATGCCAGCCCGCCCGCAAGCGACAGCGCGATCAGCACCGGTTGCATCGAGAACATGGTGAGCCCCAGCGTCAGCACCATGTAGAGGGCCGGCACAGCCGGATGCGACATCGAGAATGCCGCGACGGGCTCGCCGCCAAACTCCTCTTGTATGTTGTCCACGGGCACCCCCGTCCCCTCGCTCAAACGACAGCTCCGCAGCACCGCCAACGCCGCATGCAAGCAGCGCAAACGCCACGCCGGCGGCGCAAGCCTCAACCGCCGCAAACCAATCGCTACGCGCTCAACATATGCCTGCGGTATCATATTGCGCCGTGTATCGTTTCCAAACACACGTCTCTATAACGTAACAGGAGATCACATGGACGCAACCGCAATTATCCTCGCCGCCGGCGAGGGCACCCGCATGAAGTCGAACCACTGCAAGGTTTCGCACAAGATCCTGGGCAAGCCCATGGTTCAGTGGATCGTCGACGCCACCATCAAGGCCGGCTGCAGCCGCGTCGTGGTCGTCATCGGCAGCCACGCCGACGAGATGCGCGCCCTCATCGATGGCGCCTACGCCAACAGCGCCACCAGGGTCGAGTGCGTCGAGCAGACCGAGCGCCTGGGCACCGGCCACGCCGTCAAGGTCGCGCTCGAGGCCTGCGGCATCACGCAAGGCCCCGTCGTCGTGCTCAACGGCGACTTGCCGCTCATCACCGCTGACACCGTCGCCAAGTTCGCACAGACCGTCGCCACCGGCGAGCTCGCCTGCACCGTCATGACCATGACCCCGCCCGATCCTTTCGGCTACGGCCGCATCAAGCTGGGCGCCGATGGTCAGATCGAGCGCATCATCGAGCAGAAGGACTGCACGCCCGAGCAGGCCGCCACGCTGCTGGAGTGCAACGCCGGCTGCTACGCCTTCGACGGCGCGCAGCTTGCCGCCCACATTAACGAGATCGGCAACGACAACGCGCAGTCCGAGTACTATCTGCCCGACATGCTCGAAATCCTCAAGGGTCACGGCCAGGCGGTCTCCATCTTCCACTGCGACGACTACCGCGACGGTTTGGGCGTCAACAGCCGCATCCAGCTCGCACAGCTCACCGCCATTGCGCGCGACCGCATCAACGAGCACTGGATGGCCGAGGGCGTCACGTTCATCGACCCCACGCAGGCTTGGATCGGCCCCGACGCCACCATCGGCCGCGACACCGTCGTGTGGCCGCAGACGCACCTGATCGGCCACGTCACCGTGGGCGAGGAGTGCCAGCTCGGCCCCAACAGCCGCCTCACCGACACCACCGTCGGCAGCGGCTGCACCATCGATGAGACCATCGCCATCGAGTCCGTCATCGAGAACGGCGTCGACTGCGGCCCGCGCGCCTACCTGCGCCCGGGCACCCACATGCTCGACGGCTCCAAGGCCGGCACGCACGTGGAGATCAAGAAGTCCACGATCGGCGAGGGCTCCAAAGTGCCGCACCTGTCCTACATCGGCGATACCACCATGGGCTCCGGCGTCAACGTGGGCGCGGGCTCCATCACCTGCAACTACGACGGCGTACACAAGCACAAGACCGTCATCGGCAAGGATGCCTTCATCGGCTCCGACACCATGATGGTCGCGCCCGCCCAGATTGGCGACGGCGCGCTCGTGGCCGCCGGCTCCGTCATCACCGAGCCGGTCCCGGCCGACGCACTCGGCCTGGGCCGCGCCCGTCAGGTAAACATTGAGGGCTGGGCCGCCGATTATCGCCGCCGTCTGCACGAGGACGACGAGGTATAACGTTTTACCAAGCATCTAAGGAGCTGTTCCCATGGGGGCGGCTCCTTTTTCTATGCTGACCTGCGCGGCCGGATGAGTGGTCGGTTCGTGTCCGTTGACGGTAAAGACGTTATCAAGACCCGATTAACCCCGTCGCGCGGTTACAATGCAACAAGGCATCTATATTGCATTCGATATAAAGGAGAAGGGTAATGCCGATTAATGATCCCGAGAAGTCGGAGAATATGCGCAAGTCCATCCGCGTGTATTCCGGTTCCTCCAACCGTCCCCTCGCTCAGAAGATCGCTGAGTACCTTGGGGTCGAGCTTTCGGGCCTTACGCTAAAGCAGTTCGCCAACGGTGAGATTTACGCCCGCTACGACGAGACCGTCCGCGGCGCCGACGTCTTCCTGATTCAGTCCGTGGCCGGCGGCAACGTCAACGACATGCTCATGGAGCTGCTCATCGCCACCGACGCTGCCAAGCGCGCATCCGCCCGCTCCATCACCGCCGTTATCACCCACTACGGCTATGCCCGCCAGGACCGCAAGGCCGGCCCGCGCGAGCCCATCACCGCCCGCCTCGTCGCCAACCTGCTCGAGCGCGCCGGCGTCAACCGCATCATCACCCTCGACCTGCACCAGGGCCAGATCCAGGGCTTCTTCGATATCCCGGTTAACCACCTGTCCGCACTGCCGCTGTTTGGCCAGTACTACAACGACATGCACTTCGACACCGACAACCTGGTTGTCGTCTCCCCCGATGTGGGCCGCGCCAAGGCCGCCAAGAAGCTGTCCGACATGCTCGGCTGCGACCTGGCCATCGCCCACAAGGGCCGTCCGCGCCACAACGCCGCCGAGGTCATGGGCATCATCGGTGACATCAAGGGCAAGACCTGCATCATCAACGACGACATGATCGACACCGCTGGCACCCTGTGCGCCAACGTCAAGGAGCTCAAGGCAATGGGCGCCGGCGACATCTACGTGTGCGCCACCCACGGCATCTTCTCCGGCCCGGCCATCGAGCGCCTGAACGATGCCCCCATCGTCGAGTGCGTCGTCACCGACGCCATCCCCGTCGAGGTCGGCGGCAAGATCAAGACCATCTCGGTCGCCGAGGAGTTCGCTCAGGCCATTTCCGCCGTTTACCACGAGGAGCCCGTCTCCACGCTCGTCGGCGGCGACTTCGCGCTGTAATCGCATCGTCCTTGCAACCCGGCGCTTCGCCGTCGGAACAGAAGAAACCCCCGCGCTCCCCCTTGCTTCGCAAAGGTCGCGCGGGGGTTTCTTCTGTTCCGACGGCTCGCTCTGCCGCGGCCGCGCTTTTGTCTGGTGGGATTTCGCTGAAACGAAGTCTCGCCTTCGGCGGGCGTGGTAGCCTTTGTCGTTGATTAAACTTTTTATGTAACGGAGGACAAACATGGCAGCTGCACAGCCGCTTAAGATTCGCATGGTTGCCGGACTTGGCAACCCTGGCGAGGAATATGCCGAGACCCGCCACAACGCTGGCTTTAAGGCAATCGACAAGTTGGCCCGTCAGGCCGGCGTCACGTACTGGAAAAACCAGGCAGGCGCCGAGGTCGCGCTCATCAACATCAACGATCCCGAGGAAGAGGGCGGTAAGCGCCAGATTGTACTGGTCAAGCCGCAGTCGTACATGAATACCTCGGGCGGCCCCATCTCCAAGCTCTGCCGCGAGTACAAGATCAAGGCCGAGGAGCTGCTCGTCATCCACGACGAGCTCGATATTCCCGCCGGCGACGTGCGTGTTAAGGTGGGCGGAGGCCATGCCGGTCACAACGGCCTGCGCTCCATCATCGACAAGATGGGCAGCCGCGACTTTAGCCGCATCCGCACCGGCATCGGCAACCCTCCCGGCAAGATGGCCGTGGCAGACTACGTGCTCAAGCAGCTGCGCGCCCGCGAGGCCGAGGACTTCCAGGACACCTGCGCCCGCGCCGCCGACGCCGCCGGCCTGGCAATCGTGCACGGCGTGATCTATGCCCGCGACCACGTCAACGGCGCCGCTTCCTCCAACGGCAAGCACTAAAACCTACCATTTAGGGATGTTTATTTTGGCGGGTTTTATCTACGAAAACGCCCCGGTGGCCACATCGAAATAAACCCCGCACTGCCATACACACATAGCGCCCCAAAGGGGGCCGGCCTCATCACAACCTGAGGCCGGCCCCCTTTGCCGTTTTGCCTGATAAAACCGACCAAAATAAACCTGTCCCTTTTTGGTAGGTCACTTTTCCCACCTGCCAAAGACACACGTAAGCGACATGTCCATGAGGGTATAATTTGCACCGTATGTCTGCACAACGCCTGTGCGCGTACGGTTTTATTCGGGCTGCCGTCCATTTCCGTGGAGGCACGGTTCGGCCGCCCTAACAAGAGAGGGGTTCTATGTATAAGATCCTGGAGAAGACGCAGTTCTCGGAGAAGGTGTTCAAGTTCCGCATCGAGGCGCCCGCAATCGCCAAGCATGCGCACGCTGGACAGTTCCTCATGGTTCGCGCCAACGAGACGGGCGAGCGCGTCCCGTTTACCCTAGCTGGCTGGAACGGTGACGAGGGCTGGGTCGAGTTCATCTTCATGGTGATCGGCAAGACCACCGAGATGCTGTCCACCTACGAGGCCGGCGAGTCGCTGCGCGACGTCGTGGGCCCGCTGGGCGTTCCCACCGAGATGGCCGAGGGCCCCTGCGCCGTCATTGGCGGCGGCGTCGGCCTGGCAATTGCCTTCCCGGTCGCCAAGCACCTGGTCGAGACCGGCCACGAGGTACACGCCATCATGGGCGCCCGCACCAAGGACCTCCTGCTCATGGAGGACCAGTTCCGCGAGCTCCTCGACGAGGACCACATCCACATCACCACTGACGATGGCTCCTACGGCGAGCAGGGCGTTGTCACCGCTCCGCTGGAGCGCCTGCTGCAGGACAAGGCCGTGAGCCAGGTCTTCTGCGTCGGCCCCGTTCCGATGATGAAGTTCTCGACCCTCACCGCCCAGAAGTACGACACCCCCATCACCGCGTCACTCAACCCCATCATGGTTGACGGCACCGGCATGTGCGGCTGCTGCCGCGTCGAGGTGGGCGGCGTGACCAAGTTCGCTTGCGTCGACGGCCCCGACTTCGATGCCACCCTGGTCGACTGGGATGACCTTCGTGCCCGCCAGGCCGCTTACCGTTCCGAAGAGGGCGAGTCCCTCAAGGCCTATGAGGAAAAGAGCTGCGCATGCCACTAGTTAACGGTCGTTTCGTTGCCGATATGAAGTCGCCCCGCACCCCCGATAACGAGGAGCCGGCTGCCGAGCGCGCCTGCGACTTCCGCCCCGTCGACAAGGGCTTCACCGAGGAGATGGCGCTGGCCGAGGCCGAGCGCTGCCTCAACTGCAAGAAGCCGTTCTGCGTTGAGGGCTGCCCCGTCAACATCAACATCCCCCGCTTTATCGAGCAGATCCGCGCGAAGGACTTCGGCGGCGCTCTCGATACCATCCGCGAGGACTCCATGCTTCCCGCCATCTGCGGCCGCGTCTGCCCGCAGGAGAACCAGTGCGAGGGCAAGTGCATCCGTGGCAAGAAGTCCGAGCCCGTGGCCATCGGCCAGCTCGAGCGCTTCCTGGGTGACCGCCCCGAGCTCGCTTCCACGCCCAAGATGGCTCCCAAGAACGGCAAGAAGGTCGCCGTCGTCGGCTCTGGCCCGTCCGGCATCACCTGCGCCGGCGAGCTCGCCCGTAACGGTTTTGACGTCACCGTCTTCGAGGCCTTCTTCACCGGCGGCGGCGTGCTGGTCTACGGCATCCCCGAGTTCCGTCTGCCCAAGGCAGTCGTCAAGCGCGAGATCGACGGCCTGGAGGACATGGGCGTCAAGTTTGAGTACAACTCCGTCGTGGGCAACATGGCCACGGCCGAGGAGCTGTTCGAGCAGGGCTTCGACGCCATCTACGTTGCGACCGGCGCTGGCCTGCCCAAGTTCCTCAACGTCCCCGGCGAGAACCTGCCCAACGTCTTCTTCGCTAACGAGTACCTCACCCGCGTGAACCTGATGAAGGCCAACAAGTTCCCCGAGTACGACACCCCCACCAAGCACGGCAAGAACGTCGTCGTCTTTGGTGGCGGCAACGTGGCCATGGACGCCGTCCGTACCGCCAAGCGTCTGGGCGCCGAGCACGCCATCATCGCTTACCGTCGTACCGAGGATGAGATGCCCTGCCGTCGCGCCGAGCTGCACCACGCTAAGGCCGAGGGCGTCGAGGTTCTGCCGCTCGTCTCCCCGCTCGAGTTTGTCGCTGGCGAGGACGGCTCCGTGTGCGCCGTCAAGGTCCAGAAGATGGAGCTCGGCGAGCCTGACGAGTCCGGCCGCCGTCGTCCGGTTGCCATCGAGGGCGCCATCGAGGAGATTCCCTGCGACGTCGCGATCTCGGCTATCGGCACCAACGCCAACCCCTTCGCTGCCAAAATCGGCGGCAAGATGGAGCTCAACAAGTGGGGCTACATCGTCGCCGACGAGGAGACCGGCCAGACCCCCGATCCCCGCATCTGGGCCGGCGGCGACATCGTCACCGGTGCCGCTACGGTCATTCTGGCGATGGGCGCCGGCAAGAAGGCCGCCGCTTCCATCACCAAGAGCCTGCTGGGCGAGTAATCACCTGCAGTGCTAGCCACCAAACGGCAAAGTCCCCGTCGAGCACACGCCCGGCGGGGACTTTTTCTATGCCGGCCGCCCCAACCACCACAAAGGGGACAGGCACCTTTGTGGTGGTTGGGGGCCTGACCGACTAGTTTGTCTCGATCTGTAACACCTGGAGCCCGTTGAGCATCGTAGTTGTTACAGATCGAGATATTGCGCCAGCCGCCTCCGCTTTATCTCGATCTGTAACAGTTAGAGGCCAAATTCCTCGCTACATGTTACAGATCGAGACGTTAGGTTGGCGGCTGAACAGTTCGTCTCAATCTGTAACAGTTAGAGCCTTTTTCGCTGGCTTGGTGTTACAGATCGAGATTTTGCAAAAGCCGAGGATAGGCACTGCCGCCAAGGCCTTTCCCTCGGCCTAAAACAAACCACCACAAAGGTGCCTTTGTGGTGGTTTTGATTGGCTAGGCTTCGAGCTGGGCGACTTTGTAGCGGTAGGCAGCGGCAATAACGTCTTTGCAACCCTCGCGGTCCAGCTTGGCGCGGTTGACGACGATGTCTTTACCACTCGTCATCTTCCACTTTCCGGCGCTATAGCGCTTATAGAACGCCTCGCGCGCCTTCTGCTGCTGCTTGACCAGCTTGGCGCCTTTCTTTTTATTAAGGCCACGCTTCTTGCGCACGATCTCGACGCGGTCCTCAAAGGGAGCGGTCACCAACACGGCAATGTGGTTGGGGTTGTTGCGAAGCAGGTAATCGGACAGGCGGCCTTCGATAATGCAGCTCTCGGTCTCGCCCAGATCCAAAATCACCTGACTCATCTTTTGGAACAACTTATCCGAGTACGAACGCGCATCGTAGCGGTCGGGCAGAAACGCCATGTTCTCCACGGCCAGACGCTCGTCGTAGGCGGCCATCTTATCGAGCGACTCGCCCGCGCGCAGCGACGCACGCACCAGCAGCTCGTTATCGTACAGAGGAATCCCCAACTCGTCGGCAAGCATGCGACCAATCTCATGGCCCTCGGCGCCAAAGTCACGCGCGATGGTAATGACCACAGGATTCTTCTTATTCTCCAGATCGCTCATCGCGATTCCTTTCTAACAAATGAGAAAAGGGCTGTTTATCTCTTATTCCCACGATACCGTACCTGGGTTTTCCTGGTGCCCAAGATTGGCCTGAAAGAGGAGCGACGCGTACTTTGGTACGCGAGCGACGGTTTGAAGGCCAAGGTTGGGTGCCAGGGAAAGCCAGGCTATGCGGCTACGATGCGGCGTTGGTAAGCTCGGACCAGCAGCGAGATGCCAAAGTTGAGCACAAAGTACATCGCAAACACCAGGCCGTAGAGCATAAGCACCTGCGACAGGTCGATCGCATGGGCCATCACGACGTTTGCCGTGTACATGAGCTCGGCCACGTTAATACCCGAAAGATACGAGCTGTCCTTAATGACGGTCGTGCACTGGCTAAACAGCGCCGGAATGATCGTCTTAAACGTCTGCGGCAGAATGATGTAGCGCATGGTGGCAAAGAAGCCGAAGCCCTGGCTCTGCGCCGCCTCAAACTGGCCGCGCGGAATCGAGTTGAGGCCGCCGCGCACAATCTCGGCCATAACGGCGCTGGTAAACAGCGTAAAGGCGATGGTCGAAATCACAATGTCCAAACCCTGCACCGTAAAGTAGATAAATAGGATCCACAGCAGGTTCGGCGTGCAACGGAACAGCTCGATATAGGCGCTCACCAGAATACGGAACGGGCGGGGCGCATAGCTTTTAACGAGCGCCAGCACCGTACCAAAGATGAGCGAGAAAAAGATCGACAGCGCCGAGATCTCGATGGTCTTAACAAAGCCGCCCCAAATGTAGAGCAGGTTGGTCGCGTTGAAGATTTCCATGCGCTAGGCCTCCTCTACGTTGTCGAGCCCCAGCTCGGCCAGGCTCACGCCGCGCGGACGCTCCTTGGAGCGGCGCTCGAGCCACTGAACCAGCATGGCGAGCGGAAAGCAGATGATGAAGTACATAAGGCAGCAGACGATGTATCCCTGCAGGTAACCGTACAGACTCACAAAGTTGTCGGAACGGTACATAAGGTCGCCGCCGGCCACAAGCGCCAGCACCGACGTGTTCTTGACCAGGTTGAGCGCCTGGTTACACAGCGGCGGCAGAATGATCTTGAACGTCTGGGGCAGTACGATGTACCAGTACGCCTGCGCACGGGTGAAGCCCTGGCTCTGGGCCGCCTCCATCTGACCGCGCGGAACCGCCTCGATACCGGTGCGGATGACCTCCGAAATGTAGGCCGCGTGATACAGACCCACGCCCAAGAAGCCCAGCACGAACGGCGCGATGCGCACCGGCTGGTCGGCACCGGTTATGGCCTGCAAAAACTGCGGACCGGCCATGTACATAAAGAGCACCTGTACGGGCAACGGGGTGTTCTGGTAAAACTCCACGTATACGCGGCTTATGGCGCGCAGCACGCGCGAGCGAGTGGTAGAGAACACGCCCAGCAGCGTGCCCAGCACCAGCGACAGCAGCAGGCCGGCAACGACCACCTGCAGCGTCACGCCAAAGCCCTCCCAGAAGGGCCCCATGTTTTGAAATGTCGTCGACCAGCGGTCGGCGTCAAACAATCCTTCGAGCATTTGATTCCTTCCTTGGACGATGCGCCTACACAAGACCCCAGGTCTTGACCTCTTGGTCGAGCCAGCCGTCGGCCAGGCGATCGCAAATCACCTGATCGACCACGGCCGAAAGGTCGCAGCCCTTCTTGGTCGCCACGCCGTAGCCCTGCTCGCCAAACTTGACCTCGGGCTGCAGCAGCTCAACGGTCTCGTTCATGTAACCGGCCAGCGTGGAGCGGTCCATGGCAAAGACGTCGATATTGCCGGCGTCGAGGGAACTCTTGATGATGGGATAGCCGCTAAAGGCCCTAAACTCGGGCTTGCAGCTAAAGCCGTTGTCCTTGATCATCTGCTCGATCAGGCTCTGCGTGGTGGCACCCTGGCTCACGCCGATGACCTTGCCGTCCAAGTCCTCAATCGAGGTAAAGCCCGAACGCTTCTTGACCATGAGTCCCACGTAGTCGGTGCGGTACGGCGTCGAGAAATCCCAGCTCTTCTTGCGCTCGTCGGTGATGGTGTAGGTCGCCGCGACCACGTCGAGTTGGCCGCTATCGATCAGCGGGCCGCGCGTCTTGGGCGTTACGTCGGTAAACTCGACAAGCTCCTGGGCGCGGGCCTCCTTGTAGCTCACGCCAAAGACGGCAGCGGCGATCTGGTAGCACAAATCGACTTCCATGCCCTCAAAGCGGCCCTTGGCGGTGTCGTAATAGCCATAGCCGGGAACGTCCTTCTTGACGCCGGCATTCAGATGTCCACGCGACTTAATGGCCGCAAGCTTAGACCCCTTGTCGGAGCCCTCGCCGCTGGTGGAGTTGCCGCAACCGGTAAGCGCGGTCCCCGTCAGCGCAAGCATGCCGGCGCCCGCCAGCTGCAAAAAGTGACGGCGCGACACGGCCGCCCTCGTCATATCCGTCATGTCCATCACCGCGCCTAGTGCAGAATCTTGGACAGGAACTCGCGGCAGCGCGGGTTCTCGGGGTTATCGAAGAAGTGCTCGGGCGTGCCCTCCTCCAGAATGCGGCCGTCCTCCATAAAGATGACGCGGTCGGCCACCTGGCGCGCAAAGCCCATCTCGTGCGTCACGCAGATCATGGTGATGTCCTCCTGCGCGAGCTCAATCATAACGTCCAGAACCTCCTGGACCATCTCGGGGTCGAGCGCCGAAGTCGGCTCGTCAAACAGGATGATGGGCTGCTTGGTGCACAGGGCGCGGGCGATGGCGATGCGCTGCTGCTGACCACCCGAGAGATTCTGCGGATACTCGCCGGCCTTATGCGCCATGCCGACGCGCTTGAGTGCGGCGATGGCGATCTCGGTCGCCTCCTCCTTGCTCTTCTTTTGCAGCTTGATGGGCGCGAGCGTCAGGTTGCCGAGCACCGTCATGTTGGGATACAGGTTGAACTGCTGAAACACCATGGAACTATACTTGCGAGCCATCTCCAGGTGGTTCTTTTTGGTAAGCGGCGTACCGTCGATGATGACCTCGCCCGACGTGGGCTCCTCCAGATAATCGACGCAACGGATGAGCGTCGACTTACCCGAGCCGGAAGGCCCGATCATTACGAGCTTCTCGCCGCGCTTGACGGTGAGGTTGATATCTTTGAGCACATGCAGGTCGCCAAAGTACTTGTTGAGATGCTTAATCTCGATCATGTCTGCCATGAATGTCCCTTCCCTGCGTTTACACGAGTTGAACTATTGTACGGAAAGAACCACGTTTCCGCAGCCCACACTACATTCCCGTAAAGAACCCGCAACCTTCCACCTGCTCGTTGGTGCTCATTGCACTCATTGGGGACAGACTTAAATGAGTGCCCGCTCATTGGGCATTCATTTAAGCCTGTCCCCAATGAGCGCCGAAAATAATACAACCGCCCTTGTTGAGCATAAGTCAGCGAAAACCCGTACACGCGAGCAAGGTGACGTGAAATGAAAGGGCGCAGACCTTATGGTCGCGCCCTTGAAATTGAACGTCAGATTGCCGTGTGTACGGGTTTGCAGCGTCGAGCCGTTACGCGGTTTGGTAAAACCGCGTAACAAATTACGCGAGTTTGCCGCCGACGATCTTTGCCGCCGCAGGCTTGTCGAAGTTGCCGCCGGTGGCCTTGCCGAGTGCACCCATGACCTGGCCCATCTGCTTCTTGGACGTAGCGCCCAGCTCGGCGATAACCTGCTCGATCAGGGCCTCGAGCTCCTCGCCCGAAACCTGCGCGGGCAGCAGGCTCTCCAGAATCTTGACCTGCTCGGTCAGGTTGTCGGTACGCTCCTGGTCGGTGCCGGCCTTGATGGACATCTCCAGCGTCTCGCTCGTCTGCTTGATCAGACGCTTGATCATGCTGTTGACGTCTTCCTCGGTCACATCGCGGCGCTCGTTAACCTCGATATTCTTCACCTCGGCCTTGACCTGGCGAATGATGGACAGGCGAACCTTGTCCTTGGCCTTCATGGCCGCGATCATTTCCTTCTGCAGCTCTTCGTTGGTCATCTTCAAATCCTCCTCAATAGCGTGGGCGGCACTCGCGCGAGCACCGCCCCATGATTACTCAGTCGTCGACGAATCGTCGGTCGAACTCTTGGTGACGCCCTTCAGGCTCACGTTATAGGGTACGTCCTTGGGCATGGGGTTGACGGTAATGTCGGCGTCCTTCTTGTACTGCTCCAGCCACTCACTGTATGCAGTGCTGGCCGCCTGCGTCTTCACCACGTTGGAGACATACTTCTTGATGGCCTTGGGCACCTGGTTGATGTCATCAACCTGATTATCGACATGGAAGTAGTCGGTGCACTTGATGATGTGGTAACCATAGGTCGACTCGACGACTTCGCTCACGTCGCCCTTGTTGAGCCCCTCGAGTGCCGTCTGGTAGCTGTCGACGAAAGTGGTGAGCTTATCCCAGCCCACATCGCCCTTCTTCTCCTTGGAACCGGTATCCTCGGAGTACTGCTCAACGGCGTCCTCAAAGCTCAGCTCACCGGAGTTGATCTTGTCCAGGCACTCCTGCGCCTTTGCCTTGGCGGCGGCCTTGTCCTCATCAGATGCGTCGGAATCAACCTTGATCAGGATGTTCGACGAGCGGCGGGCGTCGTTGTAGCTGGACAGGTTTTCGTTGATGTAGTCGACAATCTCGCTGTCCTTGGGCTTGCTCGTGGGCGCGACGGCATCCTTGAGTTTCTGCTGCGCCAGGCTCTCCTTGAGCGAGTCCTTGTAGGTGTCCTCGGTATAGCCGTAGGTCTTGAGGGTCTTCTTAAAGGCCTTGGCACCGCCCGCGCTCTTGCACGCGTCCTTCCAAGCCTTCTCGACCTCCTCATCCGACACCGTCACGCCGTTCTCCTTCTGTGCCTGTTGAAGCAGAATCTGCTGCGTGTAGGAGTCGATGAGTTGCTTGCGGTACTTCTTGGGCGTGAGGTCGTTGTCAACCAGATACTGCGCCCAATCCTCATCCTTGGTGTAGCCGTAGGACGTGCGCATGCTCATGATCTGCTTGGTCACGGTGTCCTCGGTGAGGTTGGTGCCGTTGATAGTAGCAGCAACACCGCCGGTCAGCTTGTAGCCCGAGGTGTCCTCGGCCTGCGACATAAGGCCGGAGCATGCCATCGCCGAGACGGAAAGCAGCATTGCCAGCACGCCGATGACCACCAGAACGATCTTGACGGTCTTAGACACGTACGTCTTGCGCTGCTTCTTACGAGAGCTGGAGGCAGCGCGAGCCTGCTGCTCGGGCGTCGGCTCGGGTGCGGGGTTCTTTTTCTTATTTGCCATAGTTGGCCTTTCGCATAACAAATCGAACAAACGCCATTGTGTCACAACGCAGCCCCCGCGGCACGCTTGGTGCATTGGGGACAGGTTAATCTGCACCATTTTGGTGCAAAGGGGACAGATGTGGCACTTGGCAGTTAGGGACAGTCCCCAAGTGCCGACTCAGCCCCACCTTAGAAGTGGCGGCGGATGGCGTCGACCATGCCCTGGGGCGTGGTCTGGCCGAGCACATCGGCTGCGGCATCGGCGTCCATAAAGATATTCATGAGCGTCTGCAGGGCCTCGACCTGACCGCCCGGCTCGGCGATGCCCAGATTGATGACGATCTGCGCCGGCACCGGAGCGCCCATGCCAGCCATAGCGTTAAATGTCACGGGCGCGGCGGGCTTCACCACCGCGATATAGGGCTTGGCCACAAACCCCGGATCGGTATGCGGAATGGCAATGTTTGCCGCCGGCATGGCAAGACCCGTGGGATAGGCATCCTCGCGCGTGCGAACGGCGTCGAGCCAACCGTCGGCAATGTAGCCGCGCGGGGCAAGCTCGCCCTCGAGCCGCGCAAACACCTCATCCGGCGTTGCACACTCCCAATCAAAAAATACCAGCTCAGGCCTAAACAGCGCTTCGTTATCCACCATGCGCTCACCTCTCTCGCCTAGTCACCTGCGACGTTCTTGAATGACTAGTCGTTAAAGAACGTCGCAGGTGGCTACCTAAAACAAAAGGTGGCCACGCGCGCCTTGGCGCCAATGACCACCCTGACTACTCGGCTAAATTGTACTGTGCACCGCTAGCCGCGAGACGCATCAATTGCGACCTTGCCGCTCTCCAGCACGTGGACGCGACCGTCGGCGAGCATCTGCACGACCTCGGGATACAGCACATGCTCGATCGCATGGATGTGCTCCTCGAGCGTGTCGACGTCCCAGCCCTCCTCAACAGCCAGCGCACGCTGGGCGATGATGGGGCCGTTGTCGTAGATCTCGTTGGCAAAGTGCACGGTCACGCCGGTCACCTTGACACCGCGAGCAAACGCATCGTCAATCGCATGGGCACCGGTAAAGCTCGGCAGCAGCGCCGGATGCAGGTTGACCACGCGATTGGGGAACGCCGCCAGCAGCGGCGTGTGCACCATGCGCATGTAGCCGGCCATGACCACATACTCGCAGCCTCGCTCGAGCAGCTCGTGCGCGATAATCTCGTCGGCGGCGATAGGGTCAGCATAGACATCCTTGGAAAGGGTCAGCGTCTGAATACCCGCACGCTCGGCACGCTGCAGACCCTTGGCCGAGGGACGGCTCGAGACCACAAGCTCAATCGAAGCATTGAGCTTGCCGGCGGCGATCAGGTCGATCAGCGCCTGCAGATTGGTGCCAGAGCCGCTGATGAGCACGCCAATCTTGAGCGGCTCGGCCGTATCGGTGCCGGTCGGACGGGTATACGGGTCCCAAGCCAGGACCTCGGCGGCAGCCATCTGCTCGTTAGCGCTCATCAGAGTACACGACCTCACCGGAGCCCTCGACGCACTCGCCCACGCGGAACGGCTTCTCGCCCAGCGCGACCAGAGCCTCGGTCACGGCGGCCTCGTCCTCGGGGGCGACGATCAGGCACAGGCCGACGCCCATGTTGAAGGTCTTGCATGCCTCGTTGGGCGCGAGCTCGGCCTGACGCGACACGTAAGTAATGACGGGCGGAACGTCCCAGCCCATCTCGGCACCGTTGCGGGTGACCACGGCATCGACGTCGTCGGCGAGTGCGCGGTTGAGGTTCTCGGTAATGCCGCCACCAGTGATGTGAGCAATGGCGTGCACCGAAGCGCCGCCACGCAGCAGCTCCAGAATCGGCTTGACGTAGATGCGCGTAGGGGCCAGCAGAGCATCGGCCAGCGAAGCACCGTCGAGCTCCTCGAGCGGACGGCTCAGTTCCTCGGCCTTAGCGGCGGCCTCGGGCGTGCCCGGCTTGATGCCGTCGACACCGATGACCTTGCGCACGAGCGAGTAGCCGTTGGAGTGCACGCCGGTGGAAGGCAGACCCAGGATCACATCGCCGGGGCGAACGTTCGCGGGGTCAAGCATCTTGGGACGATCGACGACGCCCACGGTAAAACCGGCGAGGTCGTAGTCGGCCGGAGCCATGACGCCCGGGTGCTCGGCCATCTCACCGCCCACGAGCGCGCAGCCCGCGAGCTTGCAGCCGTCGGCAACGCCCTTGATGATCTTTGCCATGTGCTCGGCCTCAATGTGACCGATGGCAACGTAATCCAGGAAGAACAGCGGCTCGGCGCCCGAAGCCAAAATGTCGTTGACGCACATGGCGACCAAGTCCTGGCCCACCGTCTCGTGACGGTCCATGATCTGGGCGAGCACGAGCTTGGTGCCCACGCCGTCGGTGCCGCTAATCAGGATCGGGTCTTCCATATCCTTAAGCGCGGCGGCCGAGAACAGGCCGCCAAAGCCACCGATGCCGCCGATGACCTCGGGGCGGTTGGTGTCCTTGACCATCTGCTTAATAGCGTCGACGGCGCGGCCGCCCTCGGCGGTATCGACGCCGGCGTCCTCGTACGTCACATGCTTGCTGTCGCTCATCTGAGCCTTCCTCTCCCACTACCGTCTGACGAGCAGGCGCCAAACGGTGCTCATAGTTGCGCCATTTCGGCGCGCGCCATAACAGCACGCGCCGTCATATCAACAAAACAGCAGGTAAAACCTACCAAAATAAACCTGTCCCTAAATGGCAGGTTTTAGGCCTCGCCGTGTTCCTCTTCCCAGCTGCGGTCGTCGTATTTCTCGACCACGGCGTCGTCGTCAAAGTGAAGCGGCTTGTCCAGGTTGCGGGGCTTAAAGCCCTCCATAAACTTGTCGCGGCCAAAGCTCTCGGGAATCGCCACGGGGTAGCGTCCGGTAAAGCACGCATCGCAGTAACCGCCCTTGGGCATGACCTTCAGCAAGCCCTCGACCGAAAGGAAGGCCAGCGAATCGGCGCCGATATACTCGCAAATCTCGTCGACCGTCTTGTTGGCGCTGATAAGCTGCGACTGCACGTCGGTATCGATACCGTAGAAGCACGGCCAGATGACCTCGGGCGAGTTGATGCGGATATGAATCTCCTTGGCGCCAGCGTTGCGTAGCATCTTGACGAGCTGCACCATAGTGGTGCCACGCACGATGGAGTCGTCGATGACGACCAGGCGCTTGCCCTCGATGTTGTCGCGCAGCGGGTTGAGCTTCATGCGCACGCCCATGGCGCGCAGCTCCTGCGTAGGCTCGATAAACGTACGACCCACGTAGCGGTTCTTGATAAGGCCCTCACCAAAGGGAATGCCACTCTCATGCGAATAGCCCTCCGCGGGCGGCAGGCCGGAGTCGGGCACGCCGATGACCAGGTCGGCCTCGACGGGCTCCTCGTGTGCCAGCTGACGACCCATGTCATAACGGCAGGCGTAGACGCTCTTGCCGTTCATGATGGAATCGGGGCGAGCGAAGTAGACCTGCTCAAAGATGCAGTTAGCAGGCTCTTCGGCGGCAGGCACGCCCTGCTCGGACACAAGGCCCTCGGCGCTGATGCGCAAAATCTCACCGGGACGGACGTCGCGGACGTACTCGGCGCCCACAATATCGAGCGCACAAGTCTCGGAGGCGACGACCCAGCCGCCGGCGCGGGTGACATGGGTGGTGGCGTCAACCGTCGCGGCGCCGTCTTGCGAGGGCAGCTGCGAAACAGAAGCGGCGTCAGCCTGATCCAGGCCCTCGTCCACGAGCTTGCCAAGCACCAGCGGGCGAATGCCGTGAGGATCGCGGAATGCGTAGAGCGCCTGCTCGTTGATGAGCGTCATGGCGTAGCCGCCGCGCACGAGCTCCATCGTCTTGCGGATACCCTCGCGTAGATGGCCTGTACGCTGAGTAAAGTAGCCGATAAGCTTGGTCGCGACCTCGGAATCCGAATTGGAGAGGAACGGCACGCCCAGCTCGATCAGCTGGCGGCGCAGCTCGTCGGTGTTGACCAGAGTGCCGTTGTGAGCAAGCGCGATAATGACGCTGTTGATGGTGGAAAGATGCGGCTGAGAGGCTTCCCAGCTCTTGGCGCCGGCAGTGCCGTAGCGCACATGACCCACGGCCAGCTGACCGGAGAGCGTCGACAGGTCGGCGTTGGAGAACACGCGGTCGAGCAGGCCCAGATCCTTGCGGACCATAACCGTGCCGCCATCACCCACGGCGATTCCCGCCGATTCCTGGCCGCGATGCTGCAGCGCGCGCAGACCAAAGTACGTCAGTCGAGCCACATCGCGATCGGGTGCCCACACACCAAAAATGCCGCATTCCTCATGCAGCTGGTCGGAGTCCGGATCATACGTCGACATGGTCTTCACCTGTCCCGCGGCACGCTCGGCCGCGTGGATGGTTTCTTGAGACATGGCATCCCCTCAGAGCCTCGTTATTTGGCGTTACCTGACCTATTATACGCACGGCAAGACAAGCACTCCCGCGCATGAACAGCGCTTTTTAAAAGCCCACCGAGCTAATAATCCGTTTTGCAGCCAAACATTTTATTGGGCAACCGCCTCGGGGCCGACGATCCCGCATACTTCCGTTACGACGCGTCTCGCCCGCCGTTGGGGCTTGCATTGTTGCAATTGGGACGTTCGTCCTGTCTTTTGGCAGGTCGGCGGCGTATCCTTGTACCTACAGCAAAACGAGAAAGGTTATGTATGGATCGAAACGAACTCGACCCCAGCGTCCCCAGCGCCACGGAGGTCAAGAAGATCCCCCTCATCATTAAGGTGTACGCCGTCCTGTGCATCCTGTCCGGCGTGGGCACGCTCCCTTCGGTCGGCGCCTTTATGTGGCAGGTCATCACCGCGCTCATCAACGGCAACGCCGCCGCCAACCTCGGCGACAACACGCTCGTCGCAGTCGGCCTTATCGTCGCCGGCATCATGCTCTCTGCGGCAAGTGCCGTCATCCTAATCATCTTTGGCCTGGACCTTATCAAAAACCAGCGCCGCAACGCCGCCCGCCTGTCCTATATCCTCATCGCATTTACCGTCGTCGAGCTTTTGGTCGACGTGATGCTCCAGGGTATCGGGCCCTTCTTGCTGCGTCCCGCTATTCAGCTCGGCATCCTCATCGCGCTTTCGGCCACCGTCGACCCCACGCTGCGTCAGGAGCGCGAACTGCAGCGCCGCCTGCAGGAGATGCTCGACCGCGACGCCGCCGCCGAGGGCATGCTCGGGCGCGATGAAACCGGCGAAGGCTACATCAAGCTCAACTACTTCAACCTGTTCTGGGTATTCTTTGTCTGCTGCGTGCTCGGCCTGATCGCCGAGGACATCTGGCACATGACGGTCGACGACCCGGGCGTCTACCAGAACCGCGCCGGCATGCTGTTTGGCCCCTTCAGCCCCATCTACGGATTTGGCGCCGTGCTCATGACCATGGTGCTTAACCGCTTCTACAAAAAGAACCCCATCATCATTTTCCTGGTGAGCGCCCTGCTCGGCGCCAGCTTTGAGGTGTTCGTGGGCTGGTTTATGCAGACCGCGTTTGGCGTGGTCTCGTGGAGCTACTCGCACATAACGCTGTTCGGTTTGCCCGATCCGCTCGTGGTCCTCACGGGCGGACGCACCTGCACGGGCTTCGCCTGCCTGTGGGGCCTGGGCGGCCTCATCTGGATCAAGCTGCTGCTGCCGAGGCTGCTTAAGCTTATCAACAAGATCCCCTGGAAGAGCCGCTACTCGGCCACCGTCATCTTTACCGTTATCATGCTGGTCGACGGCGTCATGACGCTGCAGTCGCTCGACTACTGGTACCAGCGCGTTAACGGCACGGAGCCGGACATTCCCGTCGCACAGTTCTACGGAGAGCACTTCGACAACGAATACATGGAAAACCGCTTCCAGAGCATGACCATGAGCCCCAAGGATGCGACGCGCGTGTAGCGCCCACCGCGCCCAAAACGCAAAATGCCCGCCGGTATCACACGTACCGGTGGGCATTTTTATAAACGATCCTTCTATCGACGCAAGCCTCTACGCCTCGCGCTCGACCTCACTCACGCATTCGTTCTTAATGGTGCCAACGAGCGCCTGCAGCGCATCGACCACGTGCGGGCGAATGTCCCCGCCGATGAGCACGAGCATGATGTCGTCACCTACGGCAAGCTCGCCGCTTGCCAGCCACACACGCACATAGCCGATACCCGGCATCGCACGCGTCGCCTCGATAGCAGCCTGCACCTTCTGAGCATCGAAGCCAAACACCATGCCGCCCACCTTATGCCCAGGCGCCACGCCATCGGTCTCGACTCCGCGCACCTCAGCCTTGGGCGTCGCGCGCACCACACCGTTATGCGTCAGATACATCCCACAGCCTGCCGCCGAAGCATCGGCCTTGGCCTCGCGCAGCCAAGCATCAATCGAAGGCATCAATTTGCCACTCTCGAGCATCATTTCTCCCTTACCGTCGTCGAGTAGCCAATTTGGGACGGGCCTTTTTAGCTACTCTCGAACAACTTATTCCTCGACCGGCGTGAGCACCATGACGGCACGTGTGTTGCTCAGCGACAGCGAACGACAGGTCACAAGCGTTACAACCTTAGTTGCCGAAGCGGCACGATCGGTGGCATCACTCGCCACGGCAGAAGCGCCGTCGAGCATCTCGGACAGGTAGTTCTTGAGTCCGTCGTCGCCCTCAAAATTGGTCGTGCGCGCCTTGGCATACGTGTCCTCGACCACCTTGGTCGCCAGCGGACGCAACTTATACGTCGCATCGCGCGTGATGTAGTACACATATTCAATGCTATCGAACGTTGCCTGGTCAGTCGTATCCGAAATCACGTTGAACATCGACCCATCGTTCATATGGTGGCCGTAGATCGTGGTCTGCTGGTCGACCATTCCCGGCGCGGTGTCATCGCTATCCAAGAAGATGGCACCCGAGGCGTTAGACGTGCCATCGAACAGCGCGTTGAGGTATTTGGAGTTGTTGTTGGTCTGCACCACGGGATAGTTGATGTTGGTTTCCGGCACGTAAATCCAACCCACAATCTCGGGGTTCGTCTGAGCAAGCGCATCAAAGTCGATAATCGGCACGCCGCTGGCGTCCTTATCGCTTACATATTGCTTCTCGATTTTCTGATACGAATCGCTCGCCTGCTTATAGCCAATCTGGGCATTAATAAAAATAGCGGCGGCGGCGACAATCAGACCGATACCGATGATGATGAGCAGAATGGGAATAATGGAGTGGCGCTTTTTGCGCGGCGGCTCGGTGCGATCCGACGGCGCGGCATGCGATGAAGACCGGGGCGGCTTCTTAGCGGAGCTATAAGACGAAGGACGATATGCGGCCGGCGCGTCCTGTCGACGATGGGTCGCCGGTGTCACGGGGCGCGGCGCGCGCGGCTGCTGAGGAGAGGATGTCCGACCCTGCTGTGCCGCACGGGCAGCACCCGGCTTCGACGGATCGGGAATCTGAGAAGCCTTGAATCGTTTTCCCTGATAATCGGACATGGCTCTCCTTATACTGCGGTGAAACGGCGGAACGCTTAGGCGTCAGCCATCTCCTGCTTCATCTTCTCGATAACCTTGCGGTACTCGGGGTCGCAAGCACCCAGAATCTGTGTGGCATAGATGGCGGCGTTCTTGGCACCGTTGATGGCAACGCAGGCCACGGGCACGCCCGAAGGCATCTGCACCATCGACAGCAGCGAATCCATACCGCCCAGGTCACTCGTCTTCATAGGCACGCCGATAACCGGCAGCGGCGTAAAGGCAGCCACGACACCACCCAGGTGAGCGGCCTTGCCGGCGGCGGCGATAATCACTTTGACACCGCGATCGGCGGCAGTCGAAGCCCACTCGTGGACCTTCGCCGGCGTGCGGTGCGCGCTCGCGATCACGAGCTCATAGGGCACACCCAGTGCCTCGAGCTCGGCGGTGCAGCCTTCCATAACGCCCAGATCGGACTTGGAACCCATGATGATCCCGACAACCGGCTTTTGATCTGCCATAAACAAAGACCTCCTGTTGAGAGCGGCGACGCGGCGGATCCGCGACCCTTAACTGCAAATAAATCAAGTATAGCCGCCGATGCTGATGTGTTCGGCGGGAGACGGAACGCTTTGCGAGATTAGGGCCGAAGGGTCGGAGCTTTCTGCCTACATTCAAAAAGCGTGCCCACCGTCCTTGGGTGGGGCGGCGGGCACGCTTGCTTAGCTGTTGCTGGGGCTACTTAGCCTTGCTGCGACGATGGAAGAAAGCGCCGATCGCGGCGATGATGGCGCCAAGACCACCGACGGTCGCGACGGTCGCCGCCGTCTGGTCTCCGGTATTGGGAATCGCCGAACCGTTCTTCTTGCTGCCCTGGGCCTTGTCGCCTGCGGGCTTGCCCGCCTGGTTGCCGCCGTTCGAGCCATTGCCGGAACCCTGGTTGCCCGAGCCGCCCTGGTTGCCGGAATCGGCATCCTTGAGGCTCTCAATGGCCAGCTTGAGCTGGCCATAGGCCGCCTGGATCTGGGTGTCGGAAGCATCCTCATCACCCAAGACGTCCTCGGCGTAGGTAATGGCATCCGTCAGGGCCTTGACAGACTCGGCCGTCTTGCCCCTGGTGTCAGTCTCCTTCGCCTGCTTGACCAGAGCCTTGAGCTGCTTCTTAGTCGGATTCTCGACCGGGGCCACCGGGGTCTTCTCGAGCGCGCCGCGGGCGCTCTCGAGCGCCCTGAGCGCCTGGTCGACCTCGTCCTGCGTGGCGTTCTCGTCACTCAAGATGGCGCGGGCGCTCGCCAGGGCGTTCTCGAGCGCCGTCCAGGAGGCCTCGGTGTAGTCACCGGCCTTGAGGTCGCCGGCAGCAACCTCGGCATCAACCTTTTCGATCGCGGTAGCGAGATCATCCTTCGCCACCGGATCGGGGACGGCCGTACCGTAGAACTTGAGCTCCGCCATGCTGCAGTAGGCATCAACGTCGCCACCGCCGGCGTGAATCACCTTGACGGTCACGTAGCGACCGCGCGCGGCGCCAAAGCTCATCTGCTTCCAGTCGCCACGGTCGGTGAGCACGCGGCCGTCGTTGTCGAAGGCGAACGTACCCATCGACGCGGCGGTGCCCATCTCATAACCGTCGGCAGTGTCGGAGACCAGTATCTCGGCCTCGAAGATATCGCCGTTAGTGCCGCCGTCCTGGCGCGGCAGGAATGTAACGTCGGTGAGATCGTAGTCGCGGCCCAGGTCGACACTCAGATACTGGGGCATACCGGTCCCATGGGCCCAGTCGCTGTGCCAAAGCGTCCGCTTGTCGCCGTCGAGAGCGTTGACGGCGTTGCTGCCCTCGTAGTCGGCCTCACTCGAGAAGTCGGCCACCTTGACGTTCTTGCGGTTCTCGGGCGTGTTGATGAGGATCTTCTCATCGACAGGGCGCATCTTGAGGCCGTCGATTGCCTTCTCGATCTTGGCAGTGGCGTCTGCGACATCCTTCTTGCTATAGCTGCCCTGGCCGCTGTCGAGGAGCTTCCGAGCCGCCTCGACCGCAGTGGTGAGAGCTGCATAGGAATCCTTGGTGTAGACGGACTCGCTGTAGCCCGCGGCCTTGGAAAGCGCTGCCACGAGCGCAGAGGTATCGACACCAGCCTTGACCTCGACCTCATAGGATGCGGTCTTGGAGGGGTCGAGTACCGACGCCACCGTGATCTTTGCCTTGCCGGCCTTGTTGGCACGCAGGTAGTAGCTCACGCTATCGCCAGCCTGAACAGCGGAGACGCTTACCACAGAGGGGTCGGAGCTCTCGACCGTCACATAGGGGTAGCCAGCGCTCTCAGGCGTAGCCTTGGCGTCGACGGGCGTAATGTCGCCTTCAAAGAACTCGGTCTGGTTCTTGCCTAGCTCGACACCCTCGATGGCCTCGACACCCTGCGTGTAGTTGAAGTTGACCTCACGCAGTGTGAGCATCTGGTCACCCGATGCCTCAAGCGGCGTGACCTCGACCTTGGTCGCCTTCTTGCCCTTGTTCTCGGCAGAGAGGTCAAAGGCGTAGCGAGCCAGGAAGGAATCGTACTCCCCGCCCGCGAACTCTTGGATCGAGCCATCCTCGAACGTCACGACGGCCTTGATCTTCTGTACGGTTCCGTTGCCGCCGTTGCGGTTAACGACCTCGACGCTATCGAGTTTCGACGGCGTCTTAAATGCGAATGTCATCGTGGTGGGAAGCTTCACGTAACTCGGTAGCTTACCCTCGCTGTCCCAGTTGCCACTCCAGTTCCACAGGAACTCAAAGCCGTTGTCGCCCTCGTTATTATCGAACAGCGCGTTATAGCTCTTCTGCTGGATAAGTTTCTCGACGTTGGTCCCGTCGTCGGTCGTGAGCTCATCGTTGGTCATCGTGATGTTGAAGGCATCCTGGGCGTACTCGGCGACCGTTGGCTGAGGAACGTCCGGCATCGTCACCGTGCCGTCGCTCGCAAACTCAAGTGCGTCGCATGCCGGGCCGATAAGCCAAGATGTCGAGGGCAGTTCGACCTTTCCGGCGGTCTTGGCCTTGAGCTTGAAACTCGCCACCGCGCCAGTACCGTTGTAGAGCTTGCCATCGCCGCGGTTGGCAAAGGCGAGATTGATAGTCTGCGTTCCGTCCACGAACTGGACCTTCTCGCGAGACAGGTTCTCCATGCCGGCAGTCGAGCCGTCCTGCGCGATGCTCTCGGACACAAACTCGAACTGGTCGCTCTTGAAGTTGACGAGGGCGCCCAGGGCGTTGACGTTCTTGGCGTCGGCCGCATAGACATCAACGGTGATCTCATCACCGGCCTCGACCTCGGTCTTGCTCGGAATCACCGCGAGCGAACCTGCGACCTTGCCCTTTTGTTTAGTGCCGCCGTCAAGACCCGCCATGGTGAACGAGTAATCGTAGACGTCGTAAACGCCGTTATCGTTGAGGTCGGCGAAGTGGTCGCGGATCTGCGAACCGAACGTCGGGGTATCGGGCTCGCGATTCTCGAGGCCCAGATAGTTCTTCATGTTGGAGTAGTCTCCGTCGGAGATCGTGGCCTTGTTGAGGTTGGAGCCCACGGCGAAGCCATCCGTGCCGTCGGTCTTGTAGATGGCAATCTCGGACGCGGAGAAGAAATTGCCGACCGAGGCGAGCGGTGTCATGCGCACGTAACGGGCGGCCACGGTGCCGTCAAACGCTACCGTCTTACAATCAGCGGAACGTGCCCAATCGACCTCCTGGCTCGTCCAGTGGACGCCATCGAGACTCGTCTCAACACGCATCTTGGTCACGGTGCCGTTGCCGGCGTCATCGCGCGGATAGTACTCGAGCTTATCGAGCTTGTAAGCGCGTCCATAGTCAACGGTAAGCGCCTTGCCCAGATCGTTGCCACCGGAGTGGAAACCGCCGTCGCCCGACTGGAACTCATGGTCGAAGGCGAGCTCGGCCTTATGGCTGCCGTAAAGTGAGCCCTCCCAGGTGATTTCCTCGGCGTCGGGGACGTTCCGCCACGGATCGAGTGCGGAGTTCGCCTCGAGCACATCGCTCCAGGCGGAGTAACCTTCGGCGTTGCGCGAACGAATCTGGTAGGTGTGCTTGCTATTGTAGGCGAGGTCGGTGTGCGTGAACTCGGCCGCATCACCCACGGCAAACACAGTGCCGTCGACCTTAAGGTCGTAGGAGGTAGCACCATCGACCTTTCCCCAGGTGAGCTTGATGCTCGTTGGGGTCGTGGCGTCCTCGGGGGCAGCAAGGTTCGTGGGTGCGGAGAGGTTCTCGTTGAGGCGATCGGCTGTGAGCGTGGCGTCGGCGTTCACGAAACCGCCCAGCTCAAGCGTCTGCGCCGCTGCAGCAACATCGGTCTTCGCGAACTTGACGTAGACCTTGGGGTTCGTGGTGATCTTGGTGTTGTTGAAGCTCTCGCCCTGCTCGGCCTCGGTGCCGTCCGCATCGCTGCCGTAGTGGTTGAGGTTGGGGGTCTCGCTGTAGAAGTAGACCGCCTGGCCGGCCTCGGGGGTCGCGGCGTCAAAGGTCTCCTGCGAGTCGACCTCAACCACGTTGAGTGCGGATCCGCCGTTCTTGGCGACAACGCTCGTGGGCTTGGCGGACACATTGGCCACGAAGGTCGTGGTGCGGTTGGAGTCGTAGCCGTTGTAGCCGCCCTGCGAGGCCTCGGCGGTAAAGGTCGCGGTGCCGCCTGCGGCCTTGGAGCTGTAGACGGTGCTCACATGCTCACCGTAGGAGATATTGTCGATCGTGCCGTAGGAATCGTCCTCAGTCGTGTTGTTCTCGATTGAGGAGCCGTCGTCCTCGTACTGCGTAAAGGTGCCGTCGCCCTCGGTGGCGAAGAACTCGACGATACGCTGGCTGCGGTCGGTACCCTTGGTGTTGGTGTCGCTCACGGCCTCGGGGTTGTTGTTCTCGGCGTACATCGGCACGATAGCGTTGGCCTTCACAAACAGCGGCAGCTTCCAAAGCGGAGCCTCGTAGTTGTTGAGAACCTGGCCGCCGCGATACTGCTTACCCGAGAAGTAATCGATCCAGATGGTGGGATTCTCGTCGGTGCCGTAGTTGGGGAGGTAAATCCCATTGCGAATGTCGTTGCCGTTCTCGTCTGCCTGGGTATCCTGATACACCGGTGCCACTAGGAAGTTCTCACCGAACATATACTGGTACTGCGTCGAAGTGCTTGCGGCGTACTCGGAGTTGTCGGAAAGCAGCATGGCGCGGATCATGGGCAGGCCGGCATCGCCGTTACCCGTGTCGATGTTGGCCGCCGAGGCCGCGCTCGTGTAGATATAGGGCATGAGCTGCGCCTTGAGCTTGAGGTAGAAGCGCGAGATGCCTGTGTAGGGATCGCCGTGCGTCATGGGCGATTTACGGTAGGTGCCCCAACCGTCCATGTCAAGCATAGAGGGCGTGAACGTCTTCCACTGGTAGTCACGCGCAGAGATGATGGGGTCGCCGCCAAAGATGCCATCCATGTCGGAGCCGATGTTGGGGTTGCCCGAAAGACTCTGACCGATATACGTGGGGATATGGAAGCGAATGTACTCCCAGTTACCGCCATACTGGTCGCCGGTCCAAATGCCACCAAAGCGCTGCGTGCCGGCCCAACCATCGAGCGTGATGATGTTGGGGCGCTTGTTAGCGCCGGTCGTCACCGTGTCATAAGCTGTCTTGATGCCATTAAGACCAAAGGAGTAGCCAGATCCAACCCAGGCAACGTCGGTCTTAAGGGTAGTGATGCCTCCCGTCTTGACCTCGGCGTCGAAGTCGCGAAGCAGATGCCACGGGGTCTCAGGGTTGCTGTCGGGCTCAAGGTTGGACTGGGTCCACAAGCCCGTGCTCACACCCTTGGAGTTGGCATACTCGGTGAACTTCTTAAGGTTGTCGACATTGGCACGCACAGCGTTAAGACGGTCGGCCGAGCTCGCTCCGTCGGAGTTGACGCCGCCGGTCTTGTAGTAACCGTTCTGGCCATAGCCGGCGCCGTAACCGTCGTTCGGCAGGAACCAGCCGAGCGGCATGTCGTTGTCCTCGTAGTCATCGATAACCTGACGAGCAGAGAACTGGCGGTCGAAATCGGTCGCTTTCATGTTCTCGGTATCAACCGTAGGGCCCTCACCGTTGAGCGTCTCGGCCGCAAGTGTGCCGTCGAGCTTGTAGCCCGTCGACATGCCAGACTCGTACTTAACGTCGCCCTTCTCGCTCGAGGACTTGCTGCCCTTGGTCTCCCACTTCTTTTGACCCGAGGTCGTTGACCAGCCATCACGGTTATAGGCATTAAGATGACCAAGGTAGAACCCGTACTCGGGCAGCAGTACCGGGTTACCGGTCACCTTGTAGTAGTCCTGCAGCATCTCGGTTGCCACGTTCGAAGCGCCCTCGTTGGTCGCCACGAAGTAGTAGGCATCAAACTCATTCTCGCTGTGCAAAGTCGTGACCGTCGATGAGTCCGTGGAACCGAAGTCGTAGGAACCCTCTGCAAACGTGTTTCGGAGTACGCCGTAGCCGTCACTCGTCCAATAAAACGGGTTGGGCGAGGCAACGCCGCCATCGGTCCAGTTGTTCGTGTTGGAGATGGCGATGGTCTGGTTGGTGTGCAGGAAGCGTCCGTTCTGGGTGCCGCCGCCAAAGAAGTTCTCGGACTTCTCCTTGGCGAGCGTCTGGACGGTACCCTTCTTATCAAGGTCGAGGGACGCGGACTCGGAAACCACGACACGGTCGCCTGACTTGATACTCATCTTGCCGGTCGCCTTGTCCAGGATCACGGTCGCCTTTCCGCCGGTGATCTCGATAGTGTCGCCCTTGTCGGCAACCGTCGCACTCGGCTTGCTGTAGGTGTCCGAGGTATCGGGCTGAGCCTGGATTTTAGCCGTGTGGGACTTACTGCGCGGTGTGGCGTAATCGGAAAACTCACCCTTGGGGTCGACGTTATAACGGAAAATACCGTCCTCGAGGAACGTAATACGGCCCTTGATGCCGTCAGCGAAATCGATGTCGACGACATTCGAGGCAGACTGTGACACGGTCGCTGAGTCGACGCCCTTGAGTGGCGTGGCAATCGCCTGTTGGGGATTGGCAAACACGAGCGTCGCTGCAGTGGCAACGAGGACCGCGCTTCCCTTCACCCACCGTTTCGTAAAAATGGAATTCCTGCGCACCTGGTCTCCTTTCTTCCGAGATGCTGAGGTGCCGAGGACGCCCCCCGGCAGCATGGGAAAACGTATCAAACGGGGATGTTCGGTACATTCCGCACAATGGGGCCACCCGTTACCAAGGGGCCAACTGGTAGTAACCAGATAGCCACCTACTTGGTCATATCAATATATGGGAGCACTTGCGCAACCAAGTTCGGAAGTCCACCAGCGGCAGTAAAATGAGCGTCAACGGCAAGGTGGGCTTAATAAGCCATACCAATTGGTTCTTCAGTCAAATACCAATCTAGCAAAAATGTACTGTTTATCTGGTATTACACAGACCATACCTTTCCCTCGGGAACTGGGCTTCGCGAAGTTTCCCGAGAGAAAAGCTCGACCGCCGCCCTGCGACCTACCGGAGATTGCTATGCCGTACGTTGGCTGATTTGGTTTGGAATGAGATGCTGACGGTAGTCAATGGGCACAACTGTCCCGGGTGCATTTCAAGATGCACCTAAATGTCTGCCTTCATCCTTATAGATTGTCCAGGTAGTCGTCGGCATCATAGGTAAGGCTGTAGGCTTTATTCAGGATGCGCACGAGCTCCTGAGCATCGTGTTCGCCGAGCGCTGAGAGCTGCTTCGAGAGCGATGCCACACTCTCGGCATTTTTTTTCGCCGCGAAATCACGGCCTTCCTCGGTACTGCTCACCAGCACACGCCGACGATCGTTTGGATCGGTCCTGCGCTGAACGTAACCCTTGCTCTCGAGTGAATCCAAGATATGCGACATGCGCGCACGGGAGAATTTCAGCTTCTTGGCAATCTCGGAGGGAATAACATCACCGTCAATACCCGATAGATACTGTAAAACCGGTGCCTCGCCCACACTGGCGCCGCCGGCAGCACTCAAGGATCCCTTGGCAAGGGAACGTGAGTACACAATCAGTTTTCGAGCGACGTCATCGTAATCCACTGGGGATATTGTCCTTTGCAACTCTAGAAGGGCCATAAAACCGTCATTTGCCGTACATTAGTTAACATTCGCAACAATTATTTATGATACCCCAACGCGGAAGTCTATTGCTCGTCCTTCTTGCGTCGCATAAGCTCCTCAACGTCGATACCCGCGGCCTCGAGCATACGCTCAACATTCTTTTTGGCGTTGGTCGTGCCAACCTTAAGCACAATCGAAAGCGGAGTGCCCACCACCAAGCATACGATGCCCGCGGGGACGCCCCAGCCGGGGCCGCCCTGCATACCCCACATCCCCACCAAAAAGCCAATAGCCACGAGCGAATAGCCCAGACGCAGCCAAACGTTGAGCCGCTGAATAGCATCGGTCTGCATCTTAGCCTCGCGGATCAAGTCGTCGCGCGAAAGGTCGTGTCCGTGTTTCTCGTGCATATGGGTCCTCCTCGTGCAAAGCGTGCATCATGTGCAAGAACATCGTTTTTCGAATACGTCATCTTTCAAGAGCAATATAGCGGGTGTCGTGTAGGCGATGGAGGTCGCTGGCCATATTGCCCTTGAAGGGCGGCGCAAAATCAGAAGGCCGTGCGGTTGAGGCCGCACGGCCTTACAGGGGGCCAGGGGATGATGACTAGTAGCTCAGTGCCGGGTCGAAGAAGCCAATAACAACGCCCACGAATGCGATCACGACGAGAATCAGCATCATAACGATGGGGTTGACCTTCTTCTTGGTCATCATGTACCAGCAGAAGATGATGAAGACCATCGGCAGCAGGTGCGGATAGATGCCATCGAGAGTGTCCTGGAACTTACCGCCGCCGGGCAGCACCAGGTTGGGGCTGCAGGTGATGGAGACCCAGGTAGCACCGACTGCACCGATGACCATGGTACCGACCATCACGATGGAATCGCGAAGAGCCTTTGCCTTGGGGCCGACCAGTGCCTCAACCGCCTTGCCGCCGAGCTCATAGCCCTGGTTGTAGGCAAAGCGCATGCCGAGGTACATGAGCAGGTTCCACACGACGATATAGAAGATAGCGCCGAGCGGGGAGCCGCCGGTCGAGAGACCGAGGGCGATACCGAGCAGGATCGGGATCAGGGTACCGACGATCAGCGAGTCGCCAAGGCCGGCGAGCGGGCCCATGAGGCCGGCGCGGATGCCGTTGATGGCGTCGTCGTCGATGGCCTCGCCGTTTGCGCGAGCCTCCTCGAGGCCGGCGGTGACGCCGACAATCATGGTGCCGATCTGCGGCTCGGTGTTGAAGAACGCGGAGTAGGTCTGGAGGGCCTGCTTCTGCTCCTCGGGCGTGTCGTAGAGCTCCTCGACGATCGGAAGCATGGCGCACAGGTAACCGAAGGTCTGCATGTGCTCCTGCGAGAAGCAAGTCAGGTTGCCATAGGACCAGTTGCGGAACGACTTGGCAAGCGTTTTCTTAGAGAGTTTCTTCTTCTCTGCCATTAGATGTCCTCCTCTTCCTCATCATCGGAGCCCGAGGCGATAGCTGCCTTGGGAGCGTTTGCGAGGTCGATCTTGAGCGAAGCGATCTCATAGTTGATCAGGGCGAAGAAGCAGCCGATGCCGGCGGCGGCAATCAGGTTGCATCCCATGACAGCGGACAGGGTGAAGCCGAAGAAGAACGTGAGGAAGTCCGTCGTCTTGGAGATGACCTGCTTGAGCAGGATGGCGATACCGACGGTAGGCAGCAGCGAGCCGACGGTGAACAGCGTCTTCATCGCGATGCCGTCCATGGGCATGTAGGTCTTCATAAGGTCGACCATGGCGGTGCCGCCCATGGTGATGATGAACGTCGGGAGGAACGAGCAGACGATGTGACCGATCCAAGGCAGAACGTTGTTGACCAGGTAGAGCTTGTGGAGGTCGCCCTTCTCGAGCCACTTCCAGCCCATGCCCTGCCACACCAGGTTAATGGTGGCGGTGCCATAGAAGAGCACAGTGCCGAGCGTGCCGACGGCGGCACCGAGGGATGCGGCCATGCCGGCAGCCTCAGCGGAGGCGGGATCGATGCCCGAGTTCTTGATGGCGAGGATCGCCAGCGGGATGCCGATATAGGACACGGCGCGGACGTCGGCGGAGACGGTTCCGCCGGGGGTCACGAGAGCGATGTAGACAACCTGGATGGCAGCGCCGACGAGGATGCCCGTCTGCATATCGCCCATGATGATGCCGACGATGAGGCCGGCGACCAGAGGACGACCCAGAGTGTAGTTGCCGATCGTCGTGCCACCCATGCCAGGCAGTGATGCCAGGCAGGCGAACAGGCCGAACAGCGCGGCTTGGAATGCATTGATTGCCATGCTTTCCCCTTTCTTTATTCCTCAGCCCTTTCCCCCAGGGCTGTAGGTACCAAAATGCGGCTGGCGCCTAACTAGAAGCCAAACTGACCGCGGAACTTGGGCCACTCACCGATGGACTTCTCCTTGATAAGGGCGAACTCGACCGTGTAGCCGGCGTTGGTGAGATCCTCGAGCGCCTGGGCCTCTTCCTGCGTGATCGACTGGTTGTTGCCGAGCTTGGTGGTGCCGGGACGATCGTTGCAGGGACCGACGATGATGCGGTCCATGCCGGGCTTAAAGCCAAAATCGACGAGAAGTTCCTTCATGTCGAGCGGGTTCTTGGTGATCAGGAAGTACTTGGTGTTGGACTTGAGAACCTTCTCGGAGACCTCCTTGAAGTGCTCCTTGGTCCACACGAACGTCTTCTTGCCCGAGGCACTCTTGTAGGCCTCCTTGAGCACGGGGTTGGACGCCGCGGCGTCGTTGACGGCGATAAGACCGTCGCAGGGATACTCGAGGGCCCAACGGGTAACGGTCTGTCCATGGATCATACGGTCGTCAATACGGATGAACGAAATCATACGTTCTCCCCTTTCCTTCATGAGGCCCGCGGTCGCGGCCTCTTCTTCCTAACGTTTGCAGCTAGATGAAACCTTGGTGCGGCCTAGATGTCGTCGTCCTCGTCGTCGGCGTCATCGGTCGGGACCACAAGCTCGGACATACCGTTCTTGCCCTCCTGCAGCATCATCTGCTTGAGAGAATCCAGGTCCATGGTGGCAAGCCCCATCATGGCGGTCATAGCCATGGGCAGATTCATACCGCCGAAGGCAATGGTGTGGGCGAGCAAGCCCTTCTCGGCCATCGTGTTCATAGCATTGGTGAGCGGCGATCCGCCCAGGATGTCACCGAGCAGGACAACCTCGTCATCGGCGGTAACGGGAGCGACCATCGCCTTGACGTTCTCGACATATTCGTCAGCGCCCATGCCGTCCACGAGACTCGTCGACAAGATGTTCGGGGCGTCATTGCCGAGCATCTTGAGGACACTGTGCAGTCCGGGAGCGAGCGTTCCGTGACTGACCATTACCAGATACCGCATGCGGTCTCCTCTCGACCTGCCGTGTGTCGCACGGCTTTGCTTTTTGCCGAGATTATTGTTGCGCCGGGGCATGTTCGGTACAAGAAAACAGCTGCGAACGGCAACTATTCATCGGTTAACGGTAGCAACTATTTTTGTGCCTAAATTATTTTTTCTTCCAATTATTTTTAAAATAGCAGGTAGATTGCCTGGTAAATGTTTTATGTTCCTTATGTACCATACATACCGACAAGAATCGGGCCTGACATCACCGGTTTGTCCCGCAGTGTCAGACCATGTCACGTATGCTCACGACATGGAGGTACCCCATGGACATGATCTCGTTTCTCGCCTCCGAACCCTTCGATCGCAGCGGTGATACGCCGCTCTATGTCCAACTTAAACATCGAATCGCCCTGCTTATCGCCAGCCAGGCGTTCGACACCAAGACGCCGCTGCCACGCGAGCTCGAAATCTGTGAGCGGCTGGAGTTATCGCGCGCGACCGTGCGCCGTTGCTTCCAAGATCTCGTCATCGAGGGGCGCGTGGTGCGCAAACGCGGGCAGGGCACGTTCATCAAGCCCCAAACCTCAGCGCCCGGCATCGACCTGGCCCTGAATTTCAGCGCGCGGATGCGCGAAGCGGGACGGGTTCCGAGCTCACAGATTCTCGCCTTTTCAAGCATACCGGCCGTCCGCGGCATCGCCTCCGGGCTCAAAGTGCCCGAAGGGACACCCGTCTGGGAGATTCGCCGCCTGCGTCTCGCCAACGACAAACCCATGGAGCTCAACTACGTCTATATCCCCGTGTCACTTTGCCCCGAGCTCACACGCAAAGACGTGGATGGCTCGCTCTACGCCTACATCGCGGAAAAGACCGGCATCCTGCCCGCAAGCGTCGATGCCGTCTACGAGACGGTCAACCTCGACAAGCATGAGGCGCGCCTTTTGGGACAGAACACCGGTAAGGCGGCGATGCGCATCGTGCGTTCGACTTACGACAAGACGGGAACCCCGTTCGAGGTAGGCGTGCTCATCAGCTGCGACGGTCAGGCAAAGTTGCACGTGCACATCGCCGCCGACAAAACAACCTTCACCGCCACAGCCCAATAAATCCAAAACGTGGGCTCCGCCGTTCGAACGAACGGCGGAGCCCACACTCACTTTCTTTTTCAGCCCTAGTCATCGCGCAAAGCCCCTTCGGCAGCACACGGTGCAGCCGAGTCACCGTAGGCCGGGGCGGAGGGGGCTGAGTTTCCCACTGA
>NZ_QSHS01000049.1:0-2434 GCF_003467795.1 Collinsella sp. AM36-4AA | reverse complement strand
GCTGTTGCGTTGAGATTGAAAATCAACCGTAGATACATCTCCATACCCCTCTACAAAAACCTGTACTTTTGCGACTGCGCCTAGCTGCGAGCGAGAAGCCTGTTCTAAACGCCCCTGCATTTGCGTGCATCGCAAAGCCAAAGGGGGGGGCGAGAACATGGAACAGACGGCACGGCGCCAAGAGCAGCTGCCAGGCGCTTTTAACGGCGCCACCATCAGCAGCCAGCACGGCCGCGTTCGCTGGTATCTGGTTCACACCCCCCATGGAAAAGAGCGCGAGACCTGCGAAAAGGTCCGCCGCATTATCCCGCACAACCTTATGCAGGACGCTTTTGTGATGCAAAAGGAGTTCTGGTTTAAGCGGGACGGTGCCTGGTCGCTCCAAACCAAACCCATGTACAAGGAATATTTCTTCGTCGCTACGCACGATGCTGCCGCGCTCGATAGGGCTTTGGCCCAGTTGAGCTTTGGCTGCCGCATCGCCGGCAGTAGGGAGCGGGCGTACATGCCCATGCCGGACGACGCGCAGGGCTGGTACCGCAGTGTGCTGGACGACGACGGCGTGGTGCGTAACAGCGTTGCGCGCATAGAAGACGGCGTGTTGCACATAGAGCAGGGTCCCTTGGTGGGGCAAGAGGCCCGTGTAAAGAAGATCGACCGTCATAAACGCTGGTGCCTGGTGGACGTGGGCGAAGGCGACTCCGCATTTAGGGAGTTACTTCCGCTCGACGTGCCCAGCAAAACGTAAGGGAGACGTTGCACCGGCAATTCGTTCGCATTTTGATTCATGGACGGGGGGGGTTCCTGGGGACAGGGACGTAAGTTTTATCGTGACTGCTAAAGAAGTAACAGAGAGTTGTACATCAACGGTTGGTGCGCTGGCTTTCAATCAGATAAAGCCGAGCGGTACGCTTGGGTATCGCATCGTCAAGAGGCTGTTTGACCTTGTGTTTAGTCTTATGGCGATCGCTATTTTATTCATTCCAGTGGGTCTTGTGTGCGTCCTGATTTGTCTAGAGTCTCCGGGTAGTCCCTTGTACACCCAGGAGCGAATTGGCAAAAATGGCAAGGTCATTAAGATCTTTAAGCTGCGCAGCATGGTTGCCGATGCTGGCAATGTTCAGAAGTATTTAAATTTTGAGCAGCTGCATCAGTGGGAAATTGAGCGCAAGGTCGATAACGATCCGCGCATCACTAAGGTCGGGCAGTTTATTCGTAAGTGCTCTATCGATGAGATGCCGCAGTTTCTTAATGTTTTAAATGGTGATTTATCCGTTATCGGTCCTCGTCCCATTACGCGTGATGAACTCGAAATGCATTTTTCTGATGAGGATAAGGTTGTATTTCTTTCGGTTCAACCTGGAATTACCGGGTTATGGCAGGCGACGGATCGCAACGATGCGTCATTTGAAAGCGGTCTGCGCCAAAAAATCGAATTGCATTACGTGCGGAACCGTTGTTTCCGAATGGATTGGAAGTGTTTTGCTGGCACTTTCGGCGCCATGTTTGGCAAGGAGAGGACGGGCCGATAGATGGAAATATCCGTCATCATTCCGACTCTTAATGCTGAGCATGAAATCGATGGGCTTTTAATTGCCCTCGAACACCAGTCTATTCAGCCGGTTGATATCCTTATCGTTGATTCCGCTTCGGAAGATAAAACTATAGAGCTGGTCCGGCAGCACAAAAGAGTCCGCCTTCTGAAGATTGATCGCCAGGATTTCAACCACGGCACCACAAGAGACATGGCACTAAGGGAGTCGAGGGGTGACTTTGTATGCTTCCTTACCCAAGATGCTGTGCCTGTTTCTGATGATTACCTGGAGCGGCTTGTTGCTCCCATGCTTGATGATTCCGATATCGCTCTCGTAAGCGGCAGGCAGCTGCCTAAGGCGGATGCCCGACGTTTTGAACAGCTGGTGCGTGGTTTCAACTATCCCGACCGGCCATCCGTTCGTTCCAAATGTGATCTCGAGAAACTCGGTATTAAGACTTTTTTTGCATCTGATGCCTGTTCCGCTTATCGACGAACTGCATATCTCAAATGCGGCGGATTCGAGCACGTTAACACCAACGAGGACATGCTCATGGCGGCAAGGTTTATCGCCTCAGGGTTGAAGGTGGCTTACGAGCCGCGTGCAGAGGTCTATCACTCGCATAACTTGACGCCATCCCAACAGTTTGCCCGCAACCGCGCTGTTGGCTTCTTTCTCGAAACGCATGCAGACGAACTCATGCATGCAAGTGAGATTGGTGAAGGAAGCCGGCTCGCCAAGATGGTTTCGTCGCAACTTCTACGAGAGGGAAATCTTGGCGAGTTCGTTGCTTTCGGAGTCGATTGCTGCGCCCGCCTTCTCGGAAATCGCGCTGGCCGCAGGGCAGCAAGAAATGAAAGGTTATAGCCAATGAAAGGCATCATCCTCGCCGGCGGGTC
>NZ_QSHS01000048.1:0-2463 GCF_003467795.1 Collinsella sp. AM36-4AA | reverse complement strand
TGTTGATGTTCACTAAGAAGTGGTCCGAGTGATCACTGGGAAATAAGCACCGTGAGCACGAAAAATTGAGCAGTTTAAGCAAGAGGGCCGCGCCCCGGGGACCGGGGGCGCGGCCCCCGCCGTATGGTTTCCCCGGGCGGTTACTTTGGCGAGCCCGCCCGGGAAGGATGGAGGAGATGACCGTGCCCCTGGACACAGTGAATGATATACGGTCGATGGATGCCGCCGGGCGCTCGAGGTCCGAGATCGCCCGAATGCTCCACGTGAGCCGGAACACCGTGGCGAAATACGCCGACATGGAGGACATGTCGCCCGCCGCGCCGATGCCCCAGAGGAGGGGCAGGCCCGCGCTCGAGGGCAACGAGGAATGGGTCATCGGCGTTCTCGAGGCCGACCTCGGGGCCCCGAGGAAGCAGCGCCACACCGCCAGGCGGATCTACGACAGGCTCGTCGCCGAGCGCGGCTACGGCGGCTCGTACTCCACCGTGCAGAGGTTCGTCCGCGAGCTCAGGCTTGCCCGGGCGGCGGCGGGCGGAGAGGGGTACCTCGAGCTCGAGTGGGCGCCCGGCACCTGCCAGGTCGATTTCGGGAACTTCCGCGCCGCGGTCGGAGGGAGGGCCCTCGACCTCAAGCTGCTGGTCGCGACGCTTCCGCACTCGAACGACCGGCAGTGCGTCGCCCTCATGTCGCAGAGGTCGGAGTGCCTGTGCGCCGGGCTGCTCGAGATCTTCCGCCGCTGGGGCCGCGCCCCGGCGGCGATGGTGCTCGACAACGCCACCGAGGCGGGCAGGATGGTGCGCGGCGAGGTCACGGAATCGAGGCTGTTCTCGCAGTTCAGGGCCCACTACCGCTTCGAGAGCCGGTACTGCAACCCCTATTCGGGAAACGAGAAGGGCTCCGTCGAGAACGCCGTGGGGTTCCTCCGGCGCAACCTCCTCGTCCCCGTGCCGGCGTTCGGCACGCTCCCCGAGCTCAACGCGTTCCTCGCCGAGGGGTGCGCGAGGGTCAACGCGGCGGCGCGCTGCCGCGACGGCAGGCCGCACGGGGAGGCCTACCGGGAGGACCTCGCCGCCATGCGCGCCCTTCCCGGCGTGGAGTTCGACGCGGTGAGGTGGGTCACCGCCTGCGCCGACAAGCGCGGCTACGTCGAGGCCGACGGGCGCGAGTACGTCGCCGGGCCCGCCTGGCACGGGCGGAGCCTGCTCGTCGGCATGCGCGCGTCGACGGTGGAGATCCTCGCCGACCGCGGCCGCCGGGTCGCCGTCCTCCCCAGGGCCTTCGGGGAGGGCCCCGCGGTCCGGAACCCCCTCTCGCTCGTGCCCGCCATCATCGCCAGGCCGAGGGCCTTCGGGGAGTCGACGATCAGGCGCGACATGCCGCCGGGGCTCGTCGAGGGGATCGACCGGATGGACTCCGCCGGCAGGAGGCGCACGCTCAGGTCGATCGGCCGGGCGAGCGAGTCCTCGGGTTTCGAGGCGGCCTGCGAGGCGGCGCTCAGGGTCGTCGAGGGCGGCCGCGTCCCCGACGACGCCACGGTCGACGTGCTGGCGAGGCGCATCGCGGGTGGCGGCGGCGGGGCCGGCGGGGCCGACCTGTCGGTCTACGACGGGTTCCTGAAGGGGGCGGTCGCCGATGGCAGCTAGCGAGGAGCTGGCCCGCAGGGTCGTGGAGGCCGGGCGGTCGTGCTCGCTCACCACCGCCGTCCTGGAGGAGTGGTCGAGGCTCGGCACCCCGAAACAGGTGGAGTACCTGGCGGGCTACCTCGAGGCGGAGAGGTCCAGCCGCGAGGCCTCGAAGCGCGCGACGCTGCTCAGGCGCTGCGCGCTGCCGGCGCCCAAGACCTTCGACGGCTACGACTGGTCGGCCGTGTCGTGGCCGGAGGGCATGGGGCGCGAGTCGCTGCTCGCGCTCGACTTCGTCGAGCGCAGGGAGGACCTCGTGCTCATGGGCGACGTCGGCACCGGCAAGACGCACATGGCGTCGGCCCTCTGCGCGCTGGCGTGCGAGAGGAGGCTCGAGGCGCGCTTCTTCACGGCGTCCTCGCTCGTGATGCGCCTGAGGCGCGCCCGCGACGACGGGAGGCTCGACCGGGAGGCCGCGCTCATCGGCAAGGCCCGCCTGCTCGTCATCGACGAGCTCGGGTTTCTCCCGCTCGACGCGGACGGGGCGAGGCTGCTCTTCCAGGTCTTCGCCGACGCATACGAGAGGCAGTCGGTGGTAATCACCACGAATCTGGAGTTCAGCAGGTGGGGGTCGGTGTTCGGGGACGACCAGATGGCCGCCGCCGTGATCGACCGCATCGTCCACCACGGGAGGCTGGTCCAGTTCCGCGGCGAGTCCTACCGCGTCCGCCATGCCCTCATGCAGGAGGGCTAGCCGCTCAAAAAGCGTGCGCGCTTCCGATGCTCAGGCTGCTCAATTTCCGATGCTCTTTTTGCTCAAATCCTCTTGACGAAACACAGG
>NZ_QSHS01000047.1:0-2463 GCF_003467795.1 Collinsella sp. AM36-4AA | reverse complement strand
TCGTGTCCAAGAAATGGGAGGCAGTTCACCATCGCCCGCCGCTTTAACAACCGCTACGGCAAGGTGTTCCCCAAGGTCGAAGCGCTGCTTTCCGAGACCCCGCTACTGCCGGGCCTGGACGGTCGCAAGATGAGCAAGAGCTACGGCAACGCCATTAACATCTCGATGACCGCCGAGGAGACGGCCAAGCGCATCAAGAAGAGCCAGACCGACTCCGAGCGCATGATCACATTCGATCCCGAGAACCGCCCCGGCGTGTCCGGTCTGCTTTCGACGGCCGCCATCTGCACCGGTCGTTCCGAGGTCGAGATTGCCGAGGAGATCGGCATGGGCGGCTCCGGCCAGCTCAAGAAGTGCGTGACCGAGGCCGTCAACGAGCACTTCGCCCCCATCCGCGCGCGCCGCGAGGAGCTCGTGCAGGATATGGACTACGTCAAGGACGTCCTGCACGAGGGCAACCGCCGCGCTAACGAGGTCGCCGAGGCCACGCTCGCCGAGGTGCGCGAGGCCATGGGCATGGTGTACTAGCATGTACCGCCTTGTTGCAAGCGATATGGACGAGACCTTCCTCGACTCCAATCACGCCATCCCCGAGGCGAACATCCGCGCGCTCAAGCGCATGAAGGAGCTGGGGGGGGTTCTGCTCGTCCCCTCAAGCGGGCGCTGGTACTCGTAGATGCGCAGCGCCAACGGTCAGGTGGAATGGATCTTGCGAGACGCCCTCAAACGCGCGGGAAGGCTGCCAAAGAAAGAGCCCTCGTTCAAGGGCACGCCCAAAGGCGAGGAGGGCTAAGCCGGGAAGACAGGGCTCGGGCGCGGCCGACGTCGGGGCAAAGCCGCGCTCTGCCTCGCCAGCGCCGAGGCAGAGTTGACCCCGCCGCTCCAAAGTCGAGCCGAGCGGCGGGGCCAACACCAACCCAAAGCAAGCTCGCCCCCTCTATACGCACCAACCGGTCCCCGGAGGCACCCGCCTTTGGAGACCGTTCTTTTCCCAGCTAGATGTCGTATATAAAGCCTTTTGACAGCTCGATTTTGCCCCGTGGGGGTCAAATATAAAGACCTTTGATGGTACGATGCTCGCGTCAATGACATGGTGGCTCTCGACAGGGGTCACCCCGACCCTCTAGGGAGCAAACGCATGGAGCTGGGCTCGCACATCAAGGAGCATCGCACGGAGCTCGGACTGTCCCAAGACGATCTGGCGGAGCGCATCTACGTGTCGCGCCAGACCATCAGCAACTGGGAGTGCGGCCGTACGTATCCGGATGTCCAGAGCCTGCTGCTGCTTTCCAACGTGTTCGGGGTGACCGTGGACTCCCTCATCAAAGGAGATGTGGAAACCATGGCACAGGTAATGAACGAAGCGGTCAAGAAGTACAACGCCCTCTCCACAATCACGGTCGTGAGCGCGGTCGTGTTTTTGGTGCTGAGCGCGTGGGCGGCGTTCCAGTTCGAATGGGGCTGGGGCATGCACATCGCGCCCACCGCGGCGTTTGCCGCCGTGGCGCTCGTCGTGATGCTCGTGGCGTTCGTGTATATGGAACGCATGAAGAAGCAGCACGACCTCGTCACGTACCGCGAGGTGTTGGCGTTTAGCCGCGGCGAGCAGGTCGATCGCGACACGCTCGAGGGGCGCCGTGAGCGCGAGATGAACCCTTGGGTCAAGGGCACGCGCAACGCGGTGCAGATCATCATCGGCGCCATCGCCGGCGGACTGGTGGGCGTCGGCATCGGCATGCTCGCCAAGATGCTGAGTTAAAAGCGCGGGTACGCACCCGTTCCCCGAAATGGTATCCCCCTTAGCCCCCCCATTCTGAAGATGTATGCCAGAATGGGGGGGGCGATTCCCGTTAGGAGGTGCCCCATGAACGTCACCGTACGCGCGTCCCTCATCGCATTGATCGCAATCGTTGGCGTCTGCTGGGCAATCCCCGTCCTCCTGGTGAGCGTCGTCCCATCCGATGCCGGCATGATCGCCATGATGGCGCTGATCTACCCCGTGCTCCCCGCAACTGCAATCACCCTCGGTCTGCTCGCCGCGAACTCCGCGAGGACGCTCTTCTGGGTACCCGCAGCGCTCGGAATCGGACCCGCGCTCCTGTTTCCCCTCGCGGTCGAGGGCAGCCAGGACCTTGCGTTCCATGGGGTTGCCCATACCGCAATCGGCTACGCCGCCATGGGCCTGCGCACCTGGACGACTGCTCGACAACATCGCTAAGCCATCGCCCCGCAAGCCTCCACAAGCCAGATCTCCCCGCGGCGATGGCACGCATCGCAGCAACAATCATGCAGGTAAACCCCATGCAAAACAATTTTTGCAGCGCCCGGCAAGCCTTGCCGCATATGATGTACAACAGATTCGATAGCGCACCCGATGTGTTCGCGGGACGCTCCTTCACGACCGGGAGGTGACGATGGACATCAGCAACCAGATAAAGACGAGGCGCGAGGCGATGGGGCTCT
>NZ_QSHS01000046.1:0-4665 GCF_003467795.1 Collinsella sp. AM36-4AA | reverse complement strand
GGAATCTGGGCGTACACATTTCCTACACAATTTGGGATCCGACTAACGTTTGCCAGCCGTTAACTACCGCTCACCGAGCATCTCTTTATATAAGGCAGTCTCATGGTTAAAGCGGATACGTTCCCCTAGCTAAAGCACAGCCAGCATCGAGCAACTCATCACGTTCTTCCACCGAGAACCCCTCGGCGTAGACGCGCACCACTGGTTCGGTCCCGCTAGGACGGACCAGCAGCCACGTGTCATCCTCGAATGCTAAACGCAAGCCATCCATATGACTAACGTTTTGCGGCACCTTGCCACAAATCGACTTGGGGTTTACGCCCGGCAGCAGGGTTCGTAACGTTTCGGCATCTTCGGCCTCAAGGCGCAAATCGCGTCGACCGTAACTCGTCTTACCAAAACTGTCCTCGAGTTGGTCGACCAGAACGCCCAAAGGCGCGTCCGTCTTTGCCATAAGCTCACACAGAATCAGACAGGCGAGGATTCCATCGCGCTCGGGCATATGCGCGGCGATGCCGATACCACCGGCTTCCTCGCCGCCTATGAGGACGCCACCCTTCTTCATCTCTGCCGCTATATATTTGAAACCGACTGGTTTGACGGTCACGCGGCAGCCAAGCGCCTCGGCAATGCGACGCACGAGCGTCGAGCACGAAAGATTGACGACGACGCGTCCCTCCAAATTACGAAATTGAACCAAGTCGCCCAAAACGAGCGCCATGATCTGATGCGGATGTATATATCTGCCGCGCTCGTCAACCGCGCCGATACGGTCGGCGTCGCCGTCGGTCACCAGGCCAGCGCAAGCTCCGTCCTCGATAACCGTATGCTCGCAAGCGTCCACCCACGGCTCAACGGGGTCGGGGCAGATATCTTCTTGGTCAGGCGCCTGCCCGGCGTGAATCTCGTGCACCTCAACGCCAAGCTCGCGCAGCAAGTCGGCTAGATAGCCCTGGGCTGCGCCGCCCATGGGGTCAACAACCACGCGCAGGTGCGCGGCGCGGATGGCTTCGGCATCGACAAACGATGCCACCGCTTGCATATAGTCAGGAATGATATCCGCGGTGCGATATTGCCCCTCGATCCCCATTGGCTCGGGAGCCATGGTCTCTTCGAGCTCTTCGATGACATCCTGGTTGGCGGTCGAGCCGTCACCCATGCGAATCTTGAGACACAGATAACCCTGCGGATGATGGGACCCCGTCACCATGAGCGCGCCGCACGCCTCACCGTCATAAGCCGCCGCCCACGTAAGGGCAGGGGTCGGAACAGGTCGCGAAGCGAGCACGGCGTCTAGCCCGTGCGCTGCTAGCACACCCGCCGCAAGCTCAGCGAACTCGCGCGCCAGGGGCCGAGTGTCGAACCCTATATATACCGTTTTGCCCGGATTGGTCTTTTGCCACAACTCGCCGACGGCATCGGCGATACGGGCAACGTTATCGGCAGTGAAGTCCTCATCGACGCGAGCGCGCCAACCGTCAGTTCCAAAATGAATTATCGCGCACACGCGCAGACACCTCACAGTGTTTGGATCATGGTACGCATGAGGTATACCCGCGATACACGCTCGGCAACCTGCCGGCACTAGCATTCACCATTTGGGCAAATGCTGCCGAGGACATGCAGGCAATAAAAAAACCGCCCCGTATGGAGCGGTTTTGCCCTTTATATATCGAGCGCCTCGGCCATCGCTGCCGTAGTGATTGCCGTGGTTCCACAGCAACTGCCCACCATTGCGGCACCGGCATGTCTCCATTCGATGCATGCGCGCGCGAAAGCTTCGGGGTTCTCGTGCCATACGGGGCCATCCTGAGTCTGGACCGGATCGCCCACGTTGGGACGCACCGTGACGGGAGTAGTCGCCGATGCAACCATCCTGGGCACCGCCGCGTTCGCGGCCGCAAGCGAACAGCAATTAACACCAACCGAGTTTGCGCCGTGTTTTTCGGCGTACAAAACGGCTGCCTCGATGTTGAGGCCATCGCCCAACAGGTCGCCCTTATCGTCAACGACAAAACTCACCAGAACAGGCATGCCGTCGGCGGCATCTCGGGCGCCGGCAAGCATGGGCTGCAAATTACGGATAGACGTCACCGTCTCGATCAGCAGACCGTCAACACCAGCATTGAGCAAGGCGTGCGCCTGTTCGCGCGCAATGCCTCGGATCTCACGAAACTCGGCCGAGTCCTCGGCAAACCACTCAATACCGATCGGACCCATCGAGCCCAGCAGCAGCTGAGGGTGCGCCTGGCGGGCATCGTCGACGGCCCCGCGATTGACCTCCGCCACGGACGGCGCAATCTGGTCGTGCTTGAGGGCATAGCTTGATGCCTGAAAGGTATTGGTAATGAGTACCTGCGCGCCGGCGGCGACATACAAGCGATGGATACGAGAAACGGTCTGCGGCTCTGCCAGATTCCAAAACGCCGGTGGAATATCGGCGGCGTCGTACTCACTCAACAGAACACTGCCCATGGGGCCCTGCGCCAACAAGGTCTCGCTCGACAAGCGGCGCGCAAGTTCCTCGGCACCAAAGCGATTGTAATAACTCGTATCCATATATATCCCGCTATTCCTCGACGCTGATTCCCTGCTTTTCGAGATAGGCGAGCCAGCGGTTCATCGTGTCCTCGGATAGCGCATGCTCCATCATGCAGGCCTCGGAATCGGCTCGCTCAAATTCGACACCGAGCTCCTGAACCAAAAACGTGCGGACGAGGCGATGACGGTACCAGATAGCCGTGCCAACCTCGCGGCCGCGATCGGTCAGGACTACCTTGCCGTAGTGCGATTGCTCGACAAGCTCGGATGCCTTGAGCGCCGAAACCGCTTTATTGACCGATGCCTTGGAGACGCCAAGGCGCTGCGCGATGTCGACCGATCGCACGCCGTTGGTTTCCCCCTCTTCGCTTTCAATGCGAACCATGCACTCCAAGTAGTCTTCGTTCGCCACCGTCAGATGTAGTTCGCGCGAGCTATTTGTCGTATCCATGATCTTCCGTCCCTTCTGCATTCAATGGCTGATTCTACCCCATCCAAGCGTCGCGGTATGCCGTGGCATACCGTGCTAGAGTTCTTGTTGCACACGACGACCAAGATTGGAGCGGTCTTTATGGAAAACACCACCACGAACCCCGATGTCCTCGAGCGCTTTTTGCGCTACGTCCAGATCAACACGCAGTCCGAGGATGCAAACTGCGACCAGGTACCTTCGAGCACCGTTCAGTTTGACCTTGCCAACGTGCTGGCTGAAGAGCTGCGCGAGCTTGGTGCGGAAGATGCCCACGTGACCGAGCACGCCTATGTCTGCGCGCATATCCCCGCAAGTGCGGGCGCTGAGGACAAGCCCGCCCTGGGCCTGATCGCCCATCTCGACACCACCGAAGTTGCACCGGGCGCCGGCGTGAAGCCGCACATCGTACACTACGAAGGCGGCGACCTGGTCTGCGGCACGGTTGACGGTAAGCCCGTTGCCATGAGTACCGCCAAGCTTCCCGCCCTGAATGACCTCGCGGGTGAGGACCTGGTCTGCAGCGATGGCACCACGCTGCTGGGCGCGGACGACAAGGCAGGCGTCGCCGAGATCATGTCACTTGTCGCGCGTATCGCTCAGGACCCTTCTCTGCCCCATCCCGCACTCGGCATTTGCTTCTGCCCTGACGAGGAGATCGGCCACGGAGCCGAGCTGCTGGATATCGATACCTTTGGCTGCAAGTACGCCTACACGGTCGACGGCGGCCCCATCGGCGAGCTGGAGTGGGAGTGCTTTAACGCCGCCGAGGCGACTGTCTGCTTTGAGGGCCAGTCCATCCACCCGGGCGACGCTAAGGGCCGTATGGTCAACGCAGGCAATCTGTTCTGCGACTTCAACGCGTTGCTCCCCTACGTGCAGCGTCCGGAGTATACGGAAGGCTACGAGGGCTTTTATCACCTTGAGGGTGTATCTGCGACCGTCGATCACGCCACAGCGCGCTATATCGTCCGCGACCATGACGCCGCCAAGTTCCAGCAGAAACTCGACCTTATTGATGCCGCCGCCTCGATGCTCAACCAGCGTCTGGGTGAGGAGCGCGTGACAGTCGAGATTAAGCAGCAGTATCGAAATATGGCCGAGATCGTTTGTGACTTTCCCGAGCTTATTGATGTTGCCAAGGAAGCCTACCTTGCCTGCGGCGTTGAGCCCCAAGTGCTGCCGATTCGCGGCGGCACCGACGGCGCGCAGCTGTCGTTCCGCGGTCTGCCCTGCCCCAACCTTTCCACCGGCGGCTATTGCTACCACGGCGTCAACGAATTCGTCCCGGTCAGTTCGCTCGTCAAGATGACCGACGTGCTCCAGGAGCTCGTCGCCCGCTTTGCATAAGCCTGGCTGCACAAGTCAAAAAGACGAATCGCCCCGTCCTCAACCAAGAACGGGGCGATTTTTTGCTGCAATGAGAACAGGTTGACGCACGCCAGCCTCTTAACGCAAGGAGTGTCCCAAACTGCCGGCACAAAAGGAACGTCCCCAAGTGCCGCAAAATGACGACATCCACTCTCGCTTTGTGGGTAGTCATTGGGGAGGTTCTTGTTTGACTAGTCGTTTAAAAACGTCCCCAATGACTACCCAACGACTAGTCCGGACCAAGGCAACGCCGATGTTTTGGCAACGACAGACACTATGACCCA